>JADGQH010000037.1 GCA_017881985.1 Chloroflexota bacterium
CCTCGCGCAGCTCGGCGCTCCCGGTGAGCTGGAGGGCGACGGCGTGGAGGGCCTCGCGCTCGTGCTCCTCGCGGCGGAGGTCGGCGAGGGTCGTGGAAAGCGTTGCCGCGGTGCCGATCTTGCCGGCGAGGTCAACGAGGGCAGCCATCGAGATGGCCGGATCGCCCGACGGGTGGAAGATCAGGCGCATCGTCCCGACTGTGGCGATGCTGCCCGCGAGCGGGAGGCCGACGCCGGTGGCGTCGACCCCGGGAAGCTGCGCCTGGGCGGGACGCTCAGCCACGGCCGGCGTCTCGTCCAGGATGGCGTGGGCCCACAGCATGCCCGTGCTGTCGCCGAGGTCGCCCGGCCGTCGCGCCGCCAGCGGCTGGCCGCCCGGCCCGTTGACGCTGATCTGGCCGGCGAGCGCGCCCGTGTGCTCGAGCACACGATCGAGCGCGGCTGCGAGCATCGCTGGGAGCTCCTGGTCCCCCTGGAGCGCCACGGCGACGGTATGAGTGGCCGCGAGATCGCGGTTCGTCTCGACGAGCTGGTGCTGGGCGCGATCGAGGATCGCGAAGAGGCCGAGGGCGAAGAGGACGGCCCCGCCGCTCATCACGAGGGCCGCGAAGACGTGGGCGGAGTCGGCCGGGACGCTGGGATCGATGACGAGGTAGCGAGCCAGCTCGAAGCCCCAGATGAGGCCGATGGGAAGCAGGACGCCGACCCACTTCGCACGCACCAGCAGCCGAACGTCGCGCTCCGGATTCACCTGCCAACCCTACCCTGCCGAGGGGTACCGATTGGCAGGGCCGATCGGCCCCATGCGTATGTGCGCATCGGTCCATATATGCACGTGAGGTCGCACGCACGCCGCGCGAGCGTGAATCGGCGCCGAATCCCCAGCCAGCCGGGTTCCCGGATGGGCGTGTTTCGCCAGCCCGCCATTCTCCGTACACTGCGGCGATGGTGTTCGAATCGAGCTACCGGACCATTCCCATGACGCTCTACACGGAGCAGTTCGTCGTGCGCGGGACGATCCAGACGCGCCAGCATCGCGTGACGGACATCCTCAATGACGCGGACCAGCGGTTTCTCGTCCTCGAGGAAGTGTCGATGGAGGAGCTCGGTTCAAGAGAGCGTCCGACGCGCGCCGACTACGCCCAGGTGAACCTCGCCTCGATCCTGTTCGCGGTCTCGCTCCAGGCCATCGAGCCGGTGCGCGGGCTTCGAACGCAGAAGGTCTCCGAGCGGGCGCTCGTCTCCATCCCGCCCTTCCGCGTCATCGGGAACCTCCACCTGCTCTCGGAACGAAGCCTCCGCGACTCCCTCGCCGAGCTGCAGGCCCAGTTCGTGCCCGTGACCGACGCTGTCTTCTGGTCAGAACGCCTCGGCGAGGCGCGCCAGAGCGCGGCGATGGTCGCGGTCAACCAGGCTCGGGCCCAGATCCTGGCTCCATTCCGGGAGGTCATTCCGGCGGCGGACCTGGCTGGCACCGCTCCGTCATGGTCACCGACCCGCCTGCCCGGCCTCCCGGACGATCCCGGTCCGAGGCCGCCCGGCTCGTTCTAGCGGTCGACCGGAAGGTCCAGGCGGCCGCCCCAGTCGGCCCAGCCTCCGTCGTAGACCGCCACGTCGTCGTGGCCCATGAGCGCCAGCACGAACGCGAGCTTCGCGGCCCCGATGCCCGAGGCGTCGTAGCAGACGACGCGTCGCCCGGACGTCACGCCGGCGCGATCGATGAGCCCGCGAAGGCTGCCGCCGTCGACGAATCGGCCCGAGCCCGGCTCCGTGGTGAGCGCGACCGGCAGGTTGACGGCGCCGGGGACGTGGCCGAGGCGACGGCCGTTTCCCTCGAAGCCGCGGTACTCGGCGGGCGCCCGCGCGTCGAGGATGACGGCCCCGGCCGACCCGACGAGGGAGCGAAGATCGCTCGTCGTCAGCCGGGTCCGCAGCTGGGCTCGCGGAGTGAAGGCGGCGGGTTCCGGCTCGTTGGCGGCGTGGCTGATCGGGCGGCCCGAGTCGACCCAGGCGCCGTACCCGCCGTCGAGGACGCGGACGGATTCGATGCCGTAGGCGCGCAGGCTCCACCAGGTCCGGGCCGCGTACAGGCTGGCCGTGTCGTCGTACACCACGACGGTGCTCCCATTCGAGATCCCGGCCGCGGCCACGGCGGCCGTGAACTGGTCCGGGGGCGCGAGGAGGAGCAGCGTGTCGGCGTCCTCCGGATCCACGAACGCGGCACGCCAGTCGATGTAGGTCGCGTTCGGGACGTGGCCGGCCGCGAAGGCGAGGCGCCCGGTCCCGTCGGGGCGCCACCGGACGTCGAGAATCCGGACCTCGGGCCGGCCGAGGTTCTCGGCCAGCCAGTCGGGAGACGCGAGGAGCTCGGGTCGAGCGTGGGCGCCTGGCATCGCCGCCTATCATACGGACCCCATGACGCATTCGATCGAGGCGCCGGCCGGCGCCGACCCTGAGCGCGAGAAGGTGGCCGCGCTGCGGGCATCGCTCCCCGCGACGCGCGCCGGGATCTACCTTGACGCCGGAACCAGCGGGCCGATCCCCGCCGAGAGCGCCGCTGCGATGCGCGAGGCCGAGGAACGGGAGGTCGCGCTCGGTCGCGCAATCCGCGACGCGGACGAGGAGCTGGCGGACCGGATGGCGGAGGCGCGCGGGGCGCTCGCGGCAGTCCTCGGGACCGACATCGATCGCGTGGCCCTGACCCATTCGACGACGGAAGGGATCGGGTTGGCGGTCGGGACGATCGACTGGCGTCCGGGAGATCGCGTGCTGACCACGAGCCAGGAGCATCCCGGGCTGCTGGGCCAGCTGGCGGCCGCACGGGACCGGCATGGGGTCGAGGTGCGCGCCGCCGAGATCGGCGACGGCGGTGACGACGACCGAACGCTCGCGGCGCTCGAGCGCGAGCTCTCGGCGGGCCGCGTGCGGCTCGTCGCGCTCTCCCACGTGCTGTGGACGACCGGGGCCGTTCTTCCCGTCGCCGAGATCGTGCGGCTCGCCCATGCCCACGGCGCCGCCGTCGTGCTCGACGGCGCCCAGGCGGGCGGCGCGATCCCCGTCCACATTGACGATTTCGGGGCGGAGTTCTACGCGCTTCCCGGTCAGAAATGGCTGTTCGGCCCGGCGGGCACGGGCGCGCTCGTCGTTCGTCAGGACGTCGCGGCCGCGGCCGTGCCGCCGGTGCGCGGAGCCTTCAGCACGGCCTCGCTCGATGGCGTCGACGGCGCCGACCTGTGGCCGGACGCCCGCCGCTTCGAGGTGGCCGGCTACCACGGACCATCGCTCGTCGGCCTCGCCCGAGGCGCCGGATGGCTCGCGATGTACGTGGGCCTGCCCTGGGCGCATGCGCGAGCCGGCCGCCTCGCCCACGCGGTCGCGATCCGCCTCCAGGGCACGCCCGGCGTGCGGCTCGTCACCCCGCCCGAGCAGATGGCCACCCTCGTCACGTTCCGGCTTCCCGGCTGGCCGGCGGAGCGCGTCGCAGAGGAGCTGGCACGCCGCGTCTTCGCGAGCGTGCGCGCCATCCCCGTCCTGGACGCCGTCCGCCTCTCGATCGGCTTCTTCACGACCGAGGAGGAGCTTGGCCGCGTGATGGACCTCGTCGCCGAGATCGCGCGCAACACGCCGGCCACCCTGCCGAAGCGTCCCGCGATCGAGTTCCTCGGGCAGTCGTCGGCGTGACGGAGCCCGATCCGCGCCCGGTCCCGCCGCGATCCTGGCTCGAGGTTCGCTGGCGCCAGGCCCGAAATGCGCCGCCGCCGGTCTTCCGCGCCGTCCTCAGCAGCGTCACGGTCGCGGTCGTGCTGGGCGGGCTCTATCTCGCCTACGACCTGGCGCTGGCGAACGGCGCCCGGCTGCCCGGCGGGGACCTGCGGACCCTGGCCGGGATCGTCTTCGTGGTCGCGGTCACGGGCCTGGGCGCGTGGATCACGTATCTCGTGGTGCCGCAGCCGGGTCGGCCCGGCGTTCGAAGTCGCTGGAGCGCGGCGCTCGGGCTCTTCGCGGCCCTCCCGATCGCCTACCTGGCGCTCGTCATCCTGTTCCAGGTCGTGAAGCCGCTCCTGGTCCGGTAGCCGTCGGAGCAGGCGGGCTGCCGAGGATCGGTGCATCGTCGCACCGGTCGATGCGCACGATGCAGAAATTGGTACTGGTACGATCGGCTGTGCCTGCGGTACGCTCGTTCGGCATTCATCCGCGGTGCGCGGCAGTATCGTCGCTCCCGTCAACCCAGCACGATCGGAACTCCACGTGGCTGTCCAGCAGGACCCATACTTCGCGCTTCCCAGCCTGTACGGCGCCCCGGCGTATTCGCGCCCGCCGCGCCCGCCCCTCGAGGTCGCGAGGCCACTCGACCCGGACGACCTCCCGATCTCGATCGAACAGACCGAGGAGGAGCGCCGGCTCGCGGACGCGCTCCTGGCCTCAGGCGGGTTCGGGCCGGTCGGCTCGGGTGTTGGGCACGAGCTCCCCGGCGGCGGCGACTTCGGCTACCTGGTCGCCGGGCGCGGCCTGGCTCCCGGTACGTCCGAGCCGCTCCCGCGCCGCCTGAGCCTCCGCGTCCTCACCGATCGCGTCCGCCCCCGCGGCTGAGACGCGATCCGGTTCGGCCGGATCGGCTCGCTCCTCGCGCCCATATGTCGACATGCCGATTGCCCGGCGTCATCATCTGCAGGTATGAGCACGCCAACGATCCGGATCGGACAGGCCGCCGAGCTGCTCGGCGTCGGCGTCGAGACGCTGCGACGATGGGAGCTCGAGGGCCGGCTCGCCACGACCCGCACGGACGGCGGACAGCGGCGGGTGGCGATCGCTGAGGTCACGCGGCTCCTGACGGAGCGGCGCCGGATCACGCAGGACCGGCCGATCGTCGCCCAGTCGGCACGCAATCGCTTCGCGGGCATCGTGACGCGGATCGAACGCGACCGGGTGGCGGCCGTCGTCGAGGTGATCGCCGGCCCGCACCGGCTGGTCAGCCTGATGACCGCGGAGGCAGTCGAGGAGCTCGAGCTCAAGGTGGGCGACGAGGTCATGTGCGTCGTGAAGGCGACGAACGTGATCGTCGAGGTCCACTCGTCGCGAGAGTCGCGCGCGTGAGATCCCGCCTGCCCATGCTCGCCGGCGCCGTCGCCCTCCTCCTGGGCGCCTGCGCGGGTGGCCCGTCGCCTGCGTCCGGGCAGCCGACCGCGGGCGCTGCGGCCTCGGGTGCCCCACGCGTCGAGCTCACGATCTACGGTGCGGCGTCCCTGCAGGGCGTGCTCGCCAAGGTCAAGGCCGTCTATGAGGCGGCGGTCCCCGGCACCGGCCTGACGATCTCGACGGACTCGTCGGCCGCGCTCGAGACGAAGATCGAGCAGGGCGCCCCGGCGGATGTCTTCCTCTCCGCGGACACGACGAACCCGCAGAAGCTGGTCGACAAGGGTCTCGCCGACGGGGAGGCCGTCGTGTTCGCGACCAACAGGCTGGTCGTCATCGTACCGACGAGCAACCCCGCCGCGATCACATCGCCGGCCGACCTCGCGAGGCCGGGGATCAAGGTGATCGCCGCCGGCGACAGCGTGCCGATCGCGAGGTACGCGGCCGAACTGGTCGCGAACCTCGCCATGGAGCAGGGGTATCCGGCCGACTTCGTCGCCAGCTACACCACGAACATCGCGTCCAAGGAAGACAATGCGAAGGCGGAGGTCGCCAAGATCGAGCTCGGCGAGGGCGACGCCGCCATCGTCTACGCCACGGATGCGAGGGCCTCGACACGGGTCGCGACCATCGAGGTGCCCGAATCGGCAAACGTCCCGGCGCGGTATGCCGGCGTCGTCGTCACGCGGTCGGCGAACGCGGCGGCAGCGGCGTTCCTCGCCTGGTTCGCCGGACCGGACGGCCAGGCGATCCTGGGCAGCTTCGGGTTCCTTCCCCCGTCATGATCGAGGATGCAGTGGAGCTTGCTGGCAGCGCCGCAGCCGAGGCCCGCGCACCGGCGCCGGCTGCGACGCGGCGGCCGGCGCCGGGCGCCGGTCCGCTTGTCGCGATGGCCGCCCTTCTCGCGCTGTTCCTCGGGCTTCCCGTCCTCACGCTCCTGGTGCGGGCCGTTCTCGACGGGTCGCTCGCAGGCGCCGCGGTCTCGCCGGTGGTCATCGACGCGCTGTCACTGAGTTTGGTGACGACGGCGATCAGCCTCGCCCTCACGGTAACGTTCGGCGTGCCGCTCGCCTTCGTGCTCGCCCGTCGCCGGTTCCCGGGCAAGGGCCTGCTCGAGGCGGTGATCGACCTGCCGATCGTGCTGCCACCCTCGGTCGCCGGGCTCGCGCTCCTCCTGGTCTTCGGCCGGCGTGGGCTGCTCGGCCCGCCGTTCGACCTCGCCGGCATCTCTGTTCCTTTCACGATCGTGGCCGTGATCCTGGCCCAGACGTTCGTCTCGGCGCCGTTCTTCGTGCGCTCCGCGCGGACGGGGTTTGCCGGGGTCGACCGCGACCTCGAGGATGCCGCGCGCGTCGACGGTGCCTCGGAGCGCCAGCTGTTCCGGACGATCACGGTGCCGCTCGCCGGGGCAGCGCTCGCGGCCGGCCTCGTGATGAGCTGGGCGCGCTCGCTCGGCGAGTTCGGCGCCACGATCATGTTCGCCGGGAACGTCGAGGGACGGACCCAGACCCTGCCACTCGTCGTCTATGGCGAGTTCCAGGGCGGGAACCTCGACTCGTCGATCGCCGCGGCCGCGATCCTCGTGCTGGCGGCGTTCGGCGTCCTGGTCGCGGTTCGCGTGATGCACTGGGGACGCGTGCTCGAGACCCGCGGGTTGGGGTGATGCCACCGTTCGGCGCGACCCTGGTGCGGTGGCCACTGCCGGCCGCCAGCGCAGCGGTGGCGCCGCCCACCTGATCGCGGTCGGGGCCGGCGGCCACGCCGGGATGCCCGCTCGGCGACGTCAGCCGGGCGGCGGGCCGGGGCAGGTCCAGCGGAACGTGCCGCGAACCTCGTTCACCTCGGACGAGCCCGACGCGAGGTTGACCTGGAGCAGGTCGAGCGCGATGGCGCCCGTCCGATCGCCGGGTCCCCGCGTCGCCTGGTCGGGCGGCGGGGCGACCGCCGCATCGCCGAGCGCGAGCAGCGTCGACGACGCCCCATCTGCGAGCTCGACCTGGTGCGTGAGGAAGTTGGCCTTGAGGGTATGCGCTGTCGGGAGCCCGGCGATCGGGGCGATCGTCGTGAGCAGCCCGATGCGCCAACGGCCGCTCGCCCACTCGCATGACAGGGCGCCCTCGCTCGCTCGCACGGCGGGAACCGTCGGCGCGAACGTGTACGTCCCCGCGACGGTCACGGCCGGAGGGACGGTCGGTCCGGTTCCCAGGCCAATGGCGCCGCCGCCGAGCACCAGCACCGCGACGATCACGACGCGGTCGACGTTGAAGCCGCGGAAGAGGAGCTGGAAGACCAGCCCGATCACGAAGACCAGGCCAAGGCCGAACTGGAGCAGGAAGAGCAGGAACCCGAAATCGACGGGCAGGCTCCCCGCGAACCGGAGCGCGGCACCCCACGCGATCCCGGCCACGAGCAGCGCCGCCGCGGTTGCGAGGTCGCGCCGCGTGGGCGGGAAGATGCGTCGCCCGGCGACGACCCCGGCCTCGATCTCGGACCACCCCAACGGGTCGATCGAGGCGGTCGGCGGGGACCCCCAGTTGCCGCGGATTCCCGGGCGCTTCGGGGGGTTGGGCGATCGTCGAAGCCAGGGCATGGGCCGGGATCGTCGCACATCGCGGCGGACGCGGTGTACGCTCGTGATGCCCGGCGGGGGAGTAGCTCAATGGTTAGAGCACCCGCCTTATACGCGGTTCGTTGGAGGTTCGAGTCCTCCCTCCCCTACCACCGCGCCGGACGCCATCCAACGATTCGATCTCGCCGGCGGTGATCGATGGAGGCGCGACGTCGCGCCCGGGCCGCCGAAGGTGACCGCGCATCGCAGCCCTACCGGGGGTATGGTCTCGGACATGGGCTGGGAGGGTGCCTACCGCAACGGGACTCCACCGTGGGACATCGGGCGCGCCCAGCCGGCGATCGTGCGCATTGCGGACGAAGGCCTGATCGCCGGCAACGTGATCGACGTCGGCTGCGGAACCGGCGAGAACGCGCTCCACCTCGCATCCCGGGGCCTGGCGGTCGTGGGCCTGGACGGCGCCCCGACGGCGATCGCCCGGGCGCAGGAGAAGGCCCGACTGCGCCGGAGCAGCGCCACGTTCGTGGTCGGGGATGCCCTCGCCCTCGGAACGCTCGGCCGAACGTTCGACACGGCGATCGATTGCGGCCTCTTCCACACGTTCTCCGATGCCGACCGGGTCCGCTTCGAGCGGAGCCTCCACGACACGCTCCGCGCAGGCGGCCGCTACGTGCTGCTCTGTTTCAGCGAGCTCGAGCCCGGCGACTTCGGCCCGCGCCGGGTGACCCACGCGGAGATCCGCGGCACGTTCGAGAACGGCTGGACGGTCGACTCGATCGTCGCGGAGCAATTCGCGGCCCGGCTGCCGGGCGGCGGCGCGAACGCCTGGCTGGTGACGCTGACCCGCACCTGAGCGCCGCCCCTGTGCGGCGTGCGCGCGATCTCACCGCGGCGACCAGGGCGAGAGGATCGGCGCGGCGATCTGGGCGCGACGACCGCGTGGCGAACCCAGGAGGCCGGGCGCGATATGGTCCTCCCCGATCAGAATCACCCTACGCACGTTCCGGAACGCAACGAACGTCGGGTTTTGCCGCACCCCCACGCTCACGCCGGCTCCAAGCGATCGGCTGGCACGATACTCGGTCCGGAGACGAAGACTCTCCGCCCTGTGCGCCGGGCGAGGCGCGCCCCGTGAGGATCAGGCCGTCGCGCGCCGGCGGCGATCAGGCGGTCCTGCGCCGTCCCCCCACCATTCGGTACAGGGCGACGACGATGACGCCACCGATCACCGCGACCACGATGCTCTCGATGTTGATGCCGGTCACGTCGGCGACCTTCAGGACGGTGCCGGCCAGCCAGCCGCCCACGACGGCACCGACGATGCCCAGGATGACGGTGAGGACGACCCCCTCCCCGCCGCCCATGATCAGGTTCGTGATGAACCCCGCGATCGCACCCAGGACGATCCACGCGATGATGCCCATGGTTCCCTCCTGCTCTCGGATCGGCGCCGGTCGACGCCGCGCTCCAGCCCGAGTGTGCTGCCGGAGTACGCCGACGTCATGAAGGTCCGTCATCTCCCCGGGACGGCGGGCGTCGGGTGACGGGAATCGAAACCTCGCCGCCCGGGGCGGCGAGGTTTGACGGGTCATCGGCCGCAGCGCCGTCTGGGGGACCCGCCCCGCTGGAGATCGCAGCGGAGAAGCCCGATTCGGGAACGGTCAGCCTGCGCGTGTGTGCCAGCCGGCGACCCAGCCGACCCGGCCGTCGACGAGGACACGGAGCCAGGTGCGGCCGGAACCGTCTTTCGCGCTGGCGACGACGCCGACCTTCGTGCCCGGGGCGAGCGTGCCGAGGACGCGTGCGGCCGTCGACGGGCCCGCCCGGAGGCGAAGCCCAGCCGTCGTGATCCGGTGGCTCGTGACCTTCACGCTGGTCGAAGCCACGGCCTTGGGCTTGGTCACGTGCGGGATGACCGCCGCGGCTGTCGCGGCCGTCGCGGCGATGCCCGTGTGGAGGAAGGCGGTGAACGGTGTGGTGACCGCCCGAACCGCATGGACCCGGACGCCGCTCACGAGCGTGGAGATGGCCATCCCGTTGCCGAGGTAGATCCCGACGTGGGTGCCGCCGCCCCAGATCACGAGGTCTCCGGGCCGCCCGCCCGTCGTGCTGGCGAGCCCAAGCGCACGGAACCGGGCGTAGAGCGCAAACGCGCTGACCTCACGGCTCGAGCCGACGACGCGGGAGATGCCCGCCGTCCGGAAGCTGTAGATGACGAGCCCCGAGCAGTCGAAGACGCTCGGGCCGGTTGCCCCGAACACCCACGGACGGCCGAGCTTCGACTTCGCGATCGCGATGACCTGGTCGGCCCGCGTCGGCACGACCGTGACCTTCGTGGTGGTTCGGGCCGCATCAGCGATCGGCGCGATCGTGGTCGGCGTGGCGGCAGCGACTCCCGACGCAGCGGGACCGACGCTGATGAGGAACGCAGCCGCACTGGCTGCAATGACGTACGCCCTGAGGCGCGCGCTTCCGGGCAATGGTGCTCCCTTCTACCAGGACACCGCGCTCAGCGCGAGGTGGCGATGGATGCGCCGCCGGACGGCAGGAAGGTGACCCGAACGGCGCTGGGGCGCAGGTATCGGGTCGGGGAGGTGACCGCAAGCTGGGGCTCGCGGCGGCGGCAGGACGGGCCTGCCGTATGGCGGCATTCTTCGGTTGATCCCGTGTGTGTCGCGTTGTTCCCCGGCCGGACCTTACACGATGGCCCCGGATCGTGTCACCCCGCCGATTGGGTGGACCACCCCTGCGAATGGGTCAGGGCACCCAGGCGACGAGCACGCGAGCACGCGCGGGAGCATCGATCATGTACGCGGCGACGCCTGCCGAGACCACCGCGGTCTCGAGTCCGCCGAGTGCCATGGGCTCCGACCCGGCGCGAATTCCATCCGCCGCCTCTGATGGGACCGTGAGCAGGCGGATGGGCCCGTCGAGCGCCGTCACGACGTGGACGGACGCCCCGCCGGGGCTCAGCCGGGCAGGCCGGTCCGGCCCGACCATGACCTGCTCCAGGACGAACTGCTCGCATTGGACGACGGTCGCGCGGTCCCCGGTCGGTGCGTGGCGAACCCGGGACCGGCTCGCCGGTCGGACGGACGCGAGAGCCTGCGCGACATGCAGGGGTCGCTCGGGCGTCGCCGGCCTGCCCCAATCGTCACACCGGTAGGTCAGGTCGGACGGCTGCTGAACCTCGTAGAGGAAGACGCCCGGTCCCACGGCGTGAAGCGTGCCGGCCGGAATCGGGACGGTGTCGCCGGCCCGCGCACGGTGTCTGACGAGCAGCGGCGGAAGCGATCCGGATCCGGCCGCGATCGCCGCCCGGACGGTGGACTCGGGGACGCCCGCGCGGATGCCGGCGAGGAGCTCCGCGCCCGGGATCGCGTCGAGGACGTACCAGGCCTCGGCTTTGCCGATGGCCTCAGGTCCCTCGAGCCGCAGCGCCGTCTCGTCGTCCGGGTGCACCTGGACGGAGAGCCAGGCTGCCGGATCGATGAGCTTGACCAGGAGCGGGAAGCGATCGCCCGTGCGTGCGCCGGCGTTTCGGCCGACGAACGCGGCGCCTTCGCGGGCCGCGATGTCGGCCAGCGTCCGGCCCTCGTCGGGTCCGTCGGCGATGACGTTCGACGGACCGGCCACCCACGCTTCGCCGATCGGCGCGCCCCGGGGCGGGCCCAGGCGACGGCCGCCCCACACGCGTTCGCGAAGGTCGGGAACGGGCCGCAGGATCGTCTGCATCGGAGACGAGCCTACCACGCAGCGGCGCCCTGACTCCGGCCGGACTGCCAACTCCGGGCCGGCCACGCACCACGGTCGTCGGCGACCTGGCGGCATGGGATCATGGATCGGTGATCCCACGGTCGGCGCCCGACGAGCCCGCGTTCATCGCGACGAACGCGGCGGCGTCGCGAATCGGCGACCCCGCGGCGCGTGCGCGGCTCCTCGCGCTGGTCGTGACGGCCGTGACTGCTCGGACGGGACGCCCACCCCGGCTCGTCGAGGCGACCGGCTCGGCGACGCTCGAGGCGGCGATCGCGGCCGCGCGCGACGCGGGGGCTCCGCTCGTGGTCGTGGTCGGCGGCGACGGCACCGTTCGCGGAGCGGCTCGGCTGCTCGCCGGGAGCGGCATCCCGCTCGGGGTCGTGCCGGCCGGGACCGGCAACCTGCTCGCCGCTGCGCTCGGAATCCCGCGCGCCCCGAGGCGCGCGGCGGCCGCGCTCGCGACGCTGTCCCCGCGGACGATCGACATCGGCGCCGTGACGATCCACCCGGGTGCCCATCCCGCCACCCCCGACGACGCGGGTGAGCGGTTCACGGTCGCCTGCGGGGCCGGGTTTGACGCCGTCGTCATGGCGGCGACGAGCCGGGACGCGAAGCGTCGCCTTGGCGTCGGGGCCTACTTCGCGTCAGCAGCGCGGCTGATCGGCGACCTGCACCCGATCCACTTCCGGATCGAGGTGGACGGGATCGAGCTGGAGACGGACGGGATCGCGGCGCTTGTCGCGAACTGCGGCGACCTGGTTCCGGGCATCCTTCGCCCGCGCATCCCGCTCGACCCCGCGGACGGGCTCCTGGAGCTGCTCGTGCTGCGGGCCGGAGGCCCCCTCGGCGGCATCCGGGCGACGTTCGAGCTGCTCGCCGCCCGTGCGCCGCACGCGCCCGGCGTCCCGGCTGGTCGATCCCTGCGGGTGCGCGGTCGCCGGATCTCGGTGATGCCGGACCCGCCCGTCGCGCTCCAGGTCGACGGCGACCCCTACCCCGCGGGCTGGTTCACGGCCAGCATCATGCCCGGCGCCCTGCGCGTCCTCGCACCGGTCGCCGCGGGCGCTGCAACACTGCCCGAGGCCGGCGAGCCCTGAGCCGTCTGTCGGGCGTCATTCGCGCGTCGGTCGCGCGTCCAGTCGGGCGTCAGTCACGCCGCGGAAGCACGGGTCGAGGCGCGAGGGCCTCGTCGAGCATCCCCCGGAAGATGGCCGCGAGGGCCTCCCACTCGGCAAGGAAGGCGTCATGACCCTTCGTGGAGTGCAGCTCCAGGTATCTCGCGTGGGCGCCCTCCCCGGCGGCCGCGCTGACGAGGGCCCGGACCTGGTCCGGCCCGTACAGGATGTCGCCCGAGATTCCGAGGCCCGTGAGGCGGACCCCGTTGTCCGCGAGCATCGCGAGAGCCGGTCCGATCCCGCCCCGACCGGCGCCGATGTCGTGGCGATCCATCGCGCCGACCAGGGTGCGGTACGTGTCGGGGTCGAAGCGGCGCACCAGCTTCTGGCCCTGGTATCGAAGGTAGCTCACGATCGACGGCGTCCCGTCGGCCTCCGCCGCGCGGCCGAAGCGCTGATCGAAGTCGGCCTCGCTCCGGTATGTCGTCATGGCCAGCTGGCGGGCCAGTGCCAGCCCGTCATCGCCGAGCCGGTCCACGAGCGCCCGCTGGATCGCGTTCCACGCCACCGCGAGGGCACCCGTGGCCGCCGGCGCGGCGATCGGAACCACCGAACGCACCGCGTCGGGCCGCTCAAGCGCCACCTCGAGGGCCACCATGCCCCCGAGCGATCCGCCGACCACGAGCGCGAGCCCCGGCACGCCGAGCGAGTCGAGCAGGGCCCAGTGCGCGCGGGCCTGGTCGCGCGTGGAGATCGCGGGGAACGTGGCGCCGTATGGCCGGCCCGTCGATGGGTCGGGGCTCGTCGGCCCGGTGGTGCCGTACCGGCCCCCGAGCAGGTTGGCGCTCAGGACGCCCACGCGGTCGGTGTCGAGCGCCAGGCCAGGTCCGATGAGCGGCGACCACCAGTCGCCCGCCGCGTCTGCGGACCCGGTAAGGGCATGGATCACGAGGACCTGCGGCGCCTCCGCCGGTCCGGGGCCGTCGTGACGGTACGCGACCCGGAGCGCGGCCAGTCGCGTCCCGGACACGAGCTCGAATGGACCGAGGTCGCGACCCAGGACGCGCCCCGCCCCGAATGGCGAGACCGGCCTGGGCCGCCCGCCGGCAGCAGGAGGCGTGTCCCCCGCCTTCCTCGTTGCGGAGGAGGGGGACACGCGAGCCACGGCGCGGACCTCCCGCGCGCGCATCGATCAGGCGCCCACGCCTACGGGCACGTTCCGCGTGGCGATCGCGAGCCCCTGGTCGAGGTCCGCGATGATGTCGTCAACGTGCTCGAGGCCGATCGAGAGCCGGACCAGGTCGTCCGTCACGCCGGTCGAGAGCTGCTCCTCGGCGCTCAGCTGCTGGTGCGTCGTGGTCGCCGGGTGGATGATCAGTGACTTCGCGTCACCGACGTTGGCCAGGAGGCTGAACAGCTTGACGTTGTCGATCAGCGCCTTGCCGGCCTCCCGGCCGCCGCGAATTCCGAACGCCAGCACGCCGCCGAAACCGCCCTTCAGGTAGCGCTTCGCGTTGGCATGCGCCGCGTGCGACTCCAGGCCCGGGTAGCTCACCCAGGTGATCCGGGGGTCCTGCTCCAGCCAATGGGCGACCGTCAGCGCGTTCGACGCGTGTCGCTCGATCCGCAGCGGAAGCGTCTCAAGGCCCTGGAGGAAGAGGAAGCTGTTGAACGGGCTCAGCGCGCCCCCGGTGTCCCGGAGGACCTGGACCCGGAGCTTGATGATGAAGGCCAGGTTGCCGACGGCCTCGACGTAGCTGACGCCGTGGTAGGACGGGTCCGGTTCCACGAAGTCCGGGAACCTGCCTGAAGCCTTCCAGTCGAACGTCCCGCTGTCGACCACAACGCCGCCGATCGACGTGCCGTGCCCGCCGATCCACTTCGTGGCGGAGTGGATGACGATGTCGGCACCGTGCTGGATCGGCTGGCAGAGCAGCGGCGCGAAGGTGTTGTCGATGACGAGCGGGATCCCGTGGCCGTGCGCCACGTCAGCGATTGCCGCGATGTCGGGCACGTCCAGCCGCGGGTTGCCGATCGTCTCGAGGAAGATGAGCTTCGTGTTCGCGTCGATGGCTGGCGCAAAACTGGCCGGGTTCGAGCCGTCGACGAAGCGGGTGGTGATGCCGAGCTTGGGCAGCGTCCACTGGAACAGGTTGTACGTGCCGCCGTACAGGCTGCTGCTGCTCACGATGTTGTCGCCGGCCCGCGCGAGGTTGAGGATCGTCGCCGTCTCGGCCGCCTGGCCGGAGGCGAAGGAAAGGGCGCCCACGCCACCCTCGATCGCGGCGACCCGCTCCTCGAACACGCCATTCGTCGGGTTCATGATCCGCGTGTAGATGTTCCCGAACTCCTGCAGCGCGAAGAGCCGGGCCGCGTGGTCCGCGTCGTTGAAGACGTACGACGTCGTCGCGTAGATCGGGACTGCCCGGGCGTTGGTCGCGGAATCCGGCTTCTGGCCGGCATGGATGGCGAGCGTCTCGGGTCGATACTGGGGCTGGTCTGACATCGGGGTCACTCCGTCGGCGGTCTGGACTCGTCGGCGGGTCCCTGGTCGGCTGACGGGGAGGGACGTCCTCGCCGCCGGGCCTGCTTCTGCGGCTGCCGTCTCGCTTCCCGGAGAACAGAAGAGCCGCAGTCCTGCTGGACTGCGGCCCCGGGACCCGGTCTCGGACCCCCGGCTCGACCCACACGGTCGATCAGGCGCTCGAGACCCCATCCTCCACGTGACGGGGCCGCCAGCGCATACACATGAGCCAGGCGACGGTTGTGATCTGCATTGTCGGCGCAGTGTGCCGCAGGGTTGCGGATCGCGCAAGTGGCGATCTGGTTGCGGCGCGCCCTGCTTGCGGCCGGCAACGGTGCGCCACGGAGCCGGTTTCCTCGCGCCGCGCGGTCGGGCCGGGGGCTCAGGCGATTCTGTCCAGGACCTCGCGAACGTGCTGGAGCCGTGCCGGCGAGAGGCTTCGCTGCGCGGGGAGCGCAGCGATCCAGCCAGGCACGTCTGCGAGGGCGACGACGGCGCAGGTGTCCGTCCGCTCGACCTGCGGGAGGGTCGCCGTCACGACCGGGTGCACCTTGACCACGAAGTCCCGGTCGTCCTCGGCCAGGAATCGCCGCAGGCCGTCCGCGTCGCGCGCCGCGCGGTCGAGCGGGTTCTCGATCGGGCGCCACCGGCCGTCGCTGAAACGCGCTTCCCAGCGGCCGCCGACCTGGCGGCTGGCGACGGGTGGTGGGAGGGGCTCGAAGAACGCGATCCCATGCGGGCCGAGGACAACGTCCGGGATCGTGCGGCCATCCGGCAGGTGGATCGATGGCAGCGACTCGACGCCGGCCGGCAGCCGGCGCGCCATCGCGTGGACCGGCCGGCGCGGCCCGGTTCGGCCGCGGAGATGTGCGACGGCGCCCGCGAGGCGCGACAGCCCGAGCACGACGAATGCAGTCGGCGCGGTCAGCGCGACCGCCCACGCAATGGCCCCGAACAGCGGCCCGGCGGGGGACCGCGGGGCCAGGCCGGCTGCCCGATCCAGGAGTGGCGTGAAGAAGACGATCCACGCGGCCACGAGACCGATCGCCAGCCAGCCGACGCCGGCACACATGAGACTCGCGACGGCGGCAGATCGCATGGTGGTTCCCGGGAGGTGCTCCCGTCGCTGGTACAGCATCTCCGGATGATCTTCCAGGGCCGAGCGGGGCCCAATCCCCCATCGGGGTAGTGGCCGGCGCGAAATGGGCGGTGCGCGGTGGCACCGATACGGAAGATACCCGGTCGATTGGTTCGACGGGGGTACCTGCGACCGGACCCACGTACCATTTATCCGAACGCTGCGACCGACGATGCTCGCCGGGACGGGGAATCGAGCCCAGACTCGCTTGGATCGGATAGGGGATCGTGGCGTTCCGAACTTCGCATCGCTCCCGCGGACGCCCTGTGTTCGGCGTCTTCGCGGTCGTCACCCTTTGGCTGGCATCATTCGCCGGTCCCGCCGGTGCGAACGCGATGTCCATCGGGCTCGCGGGCACGCCGGTCGTGTCGGCAACGGAAGCCGTCTCGCGGGTCGACATCACGCTGATGAAGTACACCTGCCCGACGTACGGCGACGTTCCAGCAAACAGCAACCCAGGAACGTCCGACGCGACGGGCGGACATGACAGCCAGCTCAACGTCAGCTATCAGAC
>JADGQH010000212.1 GCA_017881985.1 Chloroflexota bacterium
CCGCAGACGCCGCTGGGCACCCTCCTCGGGCTCTTCATCAACGGTAATCCGCCCTACACGACGATCCCCATGACCGACAAAGCCGTCACGCGGCTGGAACCGGCGCCGTGATCCGCGGCCCGGGCTGGGCCGTCGTGCCGGCCTTCACCACTCCTCGCAGGGACCGCCTCGGCGAGTGCGGCCAGGTGCTCGTGATCTTCGTGTTCGCCCTCGGCGCCCTGTTCGCGATCCTCGCCATGGTGATCGACGTCGGGAACATCTGGAGCAACTCCCTGCACGTCCAGCAGGCAGCCGAAGCGGCCGCCATGGCCGGCGTCCCGTCGATGCCGGGCGACTTTCCGACGGCGTCAGCGAAGGCGACCGCCGAGGCCCAGCGGAACGGCTTCTCCACGGCTGCCGGAGCGACCGTCACCCCGACAATCAACATCGAGTCGAATCGCCGCCTCGACGTGACGATCACCCGCTCGTACGGGACCTTCTTCATGCGCCTTCTTGGCATCAACACGGTGACGATCTCGCGGACGGCCACCGCCGAGTACACCCTGCCGGTGCCGATGGGCAGCCCGCTCAGCGCCTATGGCGACAACTCGGGCAACTTCTGGGCGGCGGCCATGACCCAGGGAGCGAACCGCGGCTACGGCGACGCGTATGGCACGTACTACAACCCGAGCCCGACGCTGAACAACCAGTACGACTACCGGGGCTACCAGTACACGATCGACGTGCCGGTCGGAGCGGGCACCACGAATGTCGACCTCTACGACCCCACCTTCTGCGCCGTGGACGCCAACAAGGGAACGGGCGATCACTGGATTGCCGGGCCAACGACCGGCATGTCGACCTACTACACGCTCTGGTCCGACCCCGCCGAGACGCCGCTCGACTACACGGACGACGTGCAGGTCGCATCGAGCGGGACCCTCTTCGAGAACAAGCGTCAGGCGGACAAGGACCCCGGCCCCCCCGACCTCCGGGACACGGGCATCTCGGGCTATGCGTCGATGCCTGATTGCCAGAGCGACCCGTACCACAACCAGTGGTGGACGCTCGCCAGCCTGACTTCGCCCGGCTCGTATCGGCTCCAGGTCACGACGACCAACCCCCTGAACAGCAACGATCAGATCGGCGTGAGTGCCGAGAACATGTGGGGACTGCGGGCCGTCTCGACCGACCCCACGTACAAGGCGCGCGTCTACGGGCTCGGCAAGATGGTGATCTATGCCAACGTCCCGAACGGCCAGGCGGGCTTCTACCTGGGCCGGATCGAGGCGGTCCATGCCGGAAAGACGATGGTGATCCAGCTCTTCGACCCGGGAGATGCCCAGGGCAACTCGAGCATCGAGATCCTCCAGCCAACGGCGACCGACTACGTGCCAATCTCCTTCAATTACACCGCCGACTCCAACGCAGGAGGCTCGAAGAGCGGCACGACGACAAGCCTCAAGACGACGATCAACGGCAGCACCCAGTACAACAACTCGTGGGTCACGATCACGGTGCCGCTCCCCAAGACGTACGCGGCTCCCCTCCCTGCGACGGAAACCACCCCGGGGGTCCTCGGAGGCTGGTGGAAGATCCGCTACACCTACTCATCGGCGACGTCTGACACGACGACGTGGCAGGTCTCCATTCGCGGCAACCCGGTCCACCTCGTCCTGCCCTGAGGACGGCCGGCGCCCGGCTCGGACCTGCGCCGAGAGGCCCGTAGCGCCGATCGGATGACGCCCGAGGTACTTCGGGCGGATGGAGCCGCAGCCCCGCGCACGCGACCATTGTCCTCAGTCGCGGCGGCCGTCGCGCCTTCTCGGGACGGCCGCATCGCACCCGGAGGCTCCCCCAGCATGGAAATCGAGTACCAGGACACGTCGCGACGAGGCAAGTGGATCGTCGCCGTCGGGCTCCTCCTTGCTCTCGTCGCCGGCGGCGGAGCCTTCTTCGTCGTCAGCCAGGCCCAGCAACAGGCCGGCCAGGCGGGCGTGCAGACGTCCCCCGTGGTGGTTGCCGCAAGGGATATCGCCGGCCGCAAGGTGATCGATGCCACGGACCTGGAGATCCGCCAGCTGCCGTTGAACGAGACGACCGCCCAGGGCGTCTATGCGGACGGGTCGAAGCTCATCGGGTTGGTCGCCGGCATGTCGATCCTCAAGGGCCAGCCCGTGTACGCGAACATGCTCGCCGGCCAGTCGCAGGGGACAGGTTTCTCGATCCTTGCCCCGGGCGAGACGGTGAGCCCCGACTCCCCCGCCTGGCGGGCGGTCTCGATAACGGTGCCGGACGATCGCGCGGTCGGCGGCCTGCTCCAGCCTGGGGCCTCGGTCGACGTCTTCGTGACCTCGACGATCACAATTCCCCCGGACGTCCTGGCGGCCGGCAAGTATCTCACCGACAAGTCGACGAAGATCGTCTACCAGGACATGCTCGTCCTCGCCAAGACAGCAACGTCCTACGTGCTTCGCGCCTCGATCGCCGTGGCCGAGGAGATCTCGCATCTGCAGGCGAGTGGCGCCGCCGCCTTCAGTCTCGCCCTGCGTCCCCAGCAGGACCTGCGCCAGGTCGACACCTCGGCGCTTGGCACCACGACCACGAAGATCGTCGCTCGGTACGGGCTCCCGTTGCCGGAGTGGTATGGGCCGGGCAAGGCTCCCGCTCCCACCCCCTTCCCTTCCCCGACCCCGAGCGCGTCCCCGGTGGTTCCCGCGAGCCCGGCCCCGTAATCCAGATCCGACACCTGGGATCCGGACCGGACTAGCGGCCGTCTCCCTCGCGCGAACCGCCCATCGCGCGGCCCGACGGCCCGCTGGCCGTCGCGGCCGCATACGCCTCGGCGACGCGGGCCTCCGTCGCCGCCCGATCCCCACCCACGTCGATGATCCTGGTCGCGGCCGTTCCGAGGCGCTCCACGAGGTCCCCCTGGGCCGCGATCCGGCGCGTGGCGTCGTCCGGGGCGACCCCGCGGCCGGCCAGACGCGCCCGCTGCTCGCCCGGCGAGCACATGACCAGCCAGACCTCGTCGCAGAGCCGGGCGAGCCCACCCTCGATGAGCTTGATCGCCTCGATGACGACCGCCGGTGCCCCCGCCTTGTCCGCGATCGCGATCGCGGCCAGGACCCGCGGCCGGACCGCCGGGTGGATGATCGCCTCCAGGTCGCGCAATGCATCCGGATCCGCGAACACGATCCGGCCGAGCGCAGCACGGTCCAGGCTCCCGTCGGGCGCCCGGAGGTCATCGCCAAAGCGTGTCAGCACCCGCGCGAGGGCTGGCTCGCCCGGCTCGACCACCTCGCGTGCGACCACGTCTGCGTCGATCGCGACGGCCCCGCGCGCTGCCAGCCAACCCGCCACGGTCGATTTGCCGCAGCCGATCGGGCCGGTGAGGCCGATCCGGACGGCGCGCCGCCGCGTCACGGACATCGCCGCACCCGCTGCGCCGCCGGTGGCGATCGCCTGCCGGGGTGCCTTGCCTCCTGTCCCGCCCGCCGGGATCGCATGCCGCGGGGCCTCCCGGCTCACGGCGCCCGTTCCTCGAGGAGCAGCCACGCCTCCTCGGCCGCCGCGAGCGCCTGGTCCACGTCGGCCAGCTCGGACGTCACCCGCCGCAGCTCCACGAAGTTCGCGGAGGTCGTCGGGTTCATGAGCGCGAGCTCAAGGTGGCCCTTGCGCAGGCCGAGGCGTCCGAGGTCGTCCTCGATGACCGCCTTCTGGCGCCGGAAGGCGTCCTTCGAGAGCTTCGGCTGCCGGGGAGCGCGCACCTGCGCCGGCGAAGTCGACGGAGACCCCGGCGGTGCCGCCGCCTCCCGGCTTCCCCCCACCGTCCCCGCTGCCGTCGCCCCTGCGCGGCCGGTCGTCAGCCCCGCGGGGACGCTCCCGGCACCCGCGCCGCGCCCATGGAAGCGCTCCTGCTCGCGCAGGTAGGCCTCGCCGGCCCGCCAGCCGTCCGCGGCGGCCGCGCGCCACGATCGGTAGCCGGCCTCGAACGGGACGATGCGCGCGTCGTCGACCACCCACAGGCGGTCGCAGACCGTCTCGAGCAGCCGGCGGTCGTGGCTGACCAGGAGGATCGTCGCCGTCGTCTCGCGAAGGAACGCCTCAAGCGCCTCACGGGCCGGGATGTCGAGGTGGTTCGTAGGCTCGTCGAGGAGCAGCAGGTTCGCCGGCATGATCCCGAGGAGGGCCAGCTCCAGGCGGGAGCGCTCGCCACCGGAGAGGCTGCGGACCTCCTTGAACGCGTCGTCGCCGCGGAACAGGAAGCGGGCGAGGTAGCCCCGCGCCTCGCCGGCCGTCATCGGGATCTCTGAAAGCAGCGCGTCGAGCACCGTCTCGCCCGGGATCGGGTTCTCGCGGACCTGGGCGAGGTAGCCGAAACCCACGTTCGAGCCGAACGAGAGCGAGCCGTCCCGGAGGGGCAGGTCGCCCGCGATCGTGCGGAGGAGCGTCGTCTTCCCGGCGCCGTTCGGGCCGACGATCCCGATCCGCTCGCCACGGGACGCCTCCAGCCGGACGCCGCGCGCCACCTCCGGACCGCCCGGGTGGCCGACGACGAGGTCCTCTGCGCGGAGCACCACCTCGGCGGAGCGCGGTGCGGCCGTACCCAGGGCGCGGTCCAGGCGAAGGGACGGGCCAGTCTTCGCGATGTCGATCCGGTCGAGCCGGGCGAGCCTGGCCTCGTGCTCGTGCATCTTCCCGTGCTTGCGCTGGCTCCGGTACGTCTGGACGAGCGCCTGCTCGCGGGAGATCTCGGCATCCCGCGTCTCGGCGTCCTTGCGCATCCGCGCGTCGCGCGCCTCTCGCTGCCGGGCATAGGACGCGTAGTCGCCGCGGAATGCGGTCAGGCGGCGGTCCCGCAGCTCCCAGACCCGGGTCACCGTGGCGTCGAGGAAGGCGCGGTCGTGCGAGGCCACGAGCAGGGCGCCCTGCCGGCGTCGGACCGCCTCCTCGAGCCACTCGATCGCGCCGAGGTCGAGGTGGTTCGTCGGCTCGTCGAGGAGCAGGAGATCGGGGTCGGCGACGAGGAGCCGGGCGAGCGCGGCGCGCGTCTGCTGCCCGCCCGAGAGCTCCTCCGGCGAGCGCGCGCACTCCGCCTCGCTGAAGCCGAGCCCCGAGAGCGCCTCCTCGACCCGCTGGTCGAGCGTCCAGCCATCGAGGGCAGAGAACTGGGTCGTCAGCTCCTCGTATCGGGCGGACGCCGCGCCGCTCGCCTCCTCGAGCGCCCGCATCTCGGCCTCGATCGCCTCGACGCCGCTCGCCCCACGGCGGACCGCAGTCCGGAGATCCGGCGCCGACGCGAAAGCCTCGTCGAAGTGCGCCTCCTGGGCGAGCAGCCCGACGCGAAGGTTTCGTCGCCGCTGGACCTCACCGGCGTCGGGCTCGTCGATCCCCGCGATGATCCGGAGGAGCGTGGTCTTGCCCGCGCCGTTCGGGCCAACGATGCCGACGCGTTCGCCGACCGCGATGGCGGCGTCGATCCGGTCGAGGATCACGAAGGTCCCCACCTCGCGCACGACGCCGGAGAGTCGGATGAGCGACACGGTCAGCCGGTCCCGGCGCCGGCACGGGCCCGGGCGCGGCGCGTCGCGGCAGCCTGGCGCGTCCGTGCCGCCCGGGCCTGCGTGGCGGCTCGCTCCGCCTCGTCCGGCGTCAGTCCCAGCGAGCCCTCGGCCGCGAGCTCCACCCACCTGGGCCCGCGACGGCGGGAGACGCGTCCGGACGCGAGGATCGCTGCCATCCCGGGTCGATCCGGCGCGGGGAGTCGCTGGCACCAGG
>JADGQH010000213.1 GCA_017881985.1 Chloroflexota bacterium
TTCGGCAATCGATTTCCCGCCGGACATTCCGCCGGGAACCCCTGACAGGAAGCGAGGACCGCGAACCATGCGCCGCTCGAATCGATCGATCGCCGTCCCGGGCGTCCGTCCCCTCCTCGTGCTGCTGGTGGCCGGCTCGCTCGCCCTCGCGGGCTGCGCCGGGGCCGCGACTCCGAGCCCCGCCGCGTCCGCTGCCGCGTCGGTGGCAGCGTCAGTCGCCGCATCCGCGGCAGCCTCGGCCGCGTCGAGCGGCCCGTCCGCGTCGCCCTCCGCGGCGTGCGCCATCCCGCCGTGTGATCAGCCGATCGTCATCGGCGTCTCGCAGGCGCTCACGGGCGACAAGTCGGACCCCGGCACCGCCATCGAGCACGGGTACCAGGTCTGGATCAAGGAGGTCAACGACGCCGGAGGCCTCCTGGGTCGCAAGCTGGTCCTGAAGGAGTACGACAACCAGAGCCTCGCCGACACGGCGGTCAGCCAGATCGAGCGCCTCGTCACCGTCGACAAGGTCGACCTGCTCTTCGGCCCATTCTCCTCGGCGCTGACGATCCCGACGTCGGCCGTCGCCGAGAAGTACAAGATGGCCTTCATCGAGGGCGCCGGCGGGGCACCCGGCGTGTTCCAGCGCAACTTCCACTACACGTTCTTCGTTCAGCCGGCGACCGCCGAGCACCAGGCCGACCCGTTCGTCGCCTACCTCCTGGCGCTCCCCGCGGATCAGCGCCCGGCCAGCGCGGCCTACCCGCAGCAGGACGACCCGTTCGTCAAGGCGACCGAGGACGGCGCCCAGAAGGCGCTCGAGGCTGCGGGCATCAAGACCGTCTATCACGACGTGTACCCGCCGACCCAGACCGACTTCGCCTCCATCGCGGCAGCGGTCAAGGCGTCCGGTGCGGAGGTTGTCCTCGGCGGGACGATCTTCAACGATGCCGTCGCGCAGGTGCAGGCGTACGCCTCGATCAACTACCAGCCCAAGGCCGTCTACTTCACGAGCGGTCCCGGAACGGTGGGCGCCTACAAGCAGGCGCTCGGCTCCAAGGTGAACGGCACGATGACGGGCGATGGCTGGGTCCAGACGTCGATCGAGCCGGGCAACGCGAAGTTCGTGGCGGACTATCTCGCCATGTTCCCGGCTGAGAAGGACATCCCCGGCGAGGCCGCCGAGGGGTACTCCGTGGGCCAGGTCCTTCAGGCCGCCGTTTTGGGGACGCAGTCGCTCGACAACACCAAGATCGCCGACTGGCTGCATGCGAACTCGGTGCAGACGGTGCAGGGCAATATCGGCTGGGACGCCGTCGGCCGGCCGAACGGGAGCTACCTGCTCGAGCAGTACCAGGGCGGGCAGATGAAGGTCGTCGCCCCGAGCGCCGACCCGAACAAGAACGCCGACCCGGTCTACCCAAAGCCGAAGTGGTGAGCCGTAGTCGCTGACCCCGGTACGACGCCGTGAACCCACAGCTGCTCGGCCAGAGCATCGTCCTGGGCATCCTCACGGGTGGCGTCTATGCGCTGATGGCCTCGGGCCTGACGCTGATCTTCGGCGTGATGCGCGTCGTCAACGTCGCGCACGCGGCCATGATCGTGATGTCCGCCTATCTCTCGTGGATGCTCTACCGGACGCTGGGACTCGACCCGCTCCTCTCGATCATCGTGCTCATGCCGGTCTTCTTCGTGCTGGGCGCGCTCGGGCAGTGGGTGGTGCTCCGACGGCTGGGCGGGCGTGACCTGACGCTGACGGTCCTCGTCTCGTTCGGGTTCGCCATCATCCTCGAGGGGCTCCAGGGCTCGCTCTGGTCGTCCTCCTTCCAGGCGATCAACACGGCGTACTCGCTGGACAGCTTCAACATCCTCGGCATCTACGTCCCGCTGGTGCGGCTCCTCGCAGCAGGAGCCGCACTCGCCCTCCTCGGCGCGCTCTTCGTGGTCCTCTCGCGCACCAACCTGGGCCGGGCCATCCGGGCCACGACCCAGGACCCGCGCAGCGCCGCGCTCGTGGGCGTCAACGTCGAATACGTGACGACGCTGGCCTTCGGCCTGGGCGTCGCGATGGCCGCGGCGGGCGGCCCGCTGCTTGGCATGCTCTTCGCCTTCTACCCGGCCACCCACTGGCTGTGGATCGGCAAGCTGCTGGCCGTGGTCGTGCTCGGAGGGCTCGGCAGCCTGAAGGGCACGTTCGTGGCCGCGATGATCCTGGGCCTCGCCGAGCAGGTCGCCACCGTGACGATCTCGCTCGACTGGGCGCCCCTGGTCTTCTACCTGTTCCTGTTCGGCGTGCTGATCGTGCGACCACGCGGTCTCTTCGGCACCGTCGCCCGCGAAAGCCTGTGACGGCGATGAAGCTGCGCACCGTCTTCCCGATCGTGATGCTCGGGCTTTTCCTCGTGCTGCCGATCGTGGTACGCGAGGGCTTCTACCTCGACCTGCTGCTGTTCACGTTCATGTACGCCGCCATGTCGGTCGGGTGGGACATCATGGGCGGCCTCGCCGGCTACGTGTCGCTCGGCCACGTCGGCTTCTTCGGCCTCGGGTCGTACGTCGCCGGGCTGCTGGTCGTGCACTTCGGGATCCCCGTCTTCCTGAGCGCGCCGTTCGTGGGGATCCTCGCCGGGATCGTCGGCGCCGGCCTCGGGTGGATCTCGCTCCGGGCGCGAGGAACCTCGTTCGTGATCGTGACCCTGACGTTCACGTACGTCATCCAGCTCGTCGCGCTGAACCTGCGCGACATCACGGGCGGGAGCTCCGGCCTCTACCTGCCCCTGCTGACCCTTCCCGCCGACGTCGTGATCCTCCCCTTCTACTACGGGATGCTCGTGCTCCTCGTCGTGGCGATCCTCGTCTCGCTCGCGATCCGGCGCTCCAAGTTCGGCCTTGGCCTGGTCGCGATCCGCGAAGAGGAGGGAAAGGCCGACGGGTCCGGGGTGAACACGTCCCTCTACAAGATCCTGGCCTTCGCGATCAGCGTCTCGTTCGCGGGCGTGGCCGGCGCCCTGCACGCCCAGTACCTCAACTACGTCGACCCGGACCTCGCGTTCGAGCTGATCATCACCCTCAACCTCATCATCATGTGCCTGGTCGGGAGCCGCGGGACCCTGTGGGGCCCCGTGCTGGGTGCCTTCCTCGTCCAGCCGCTCTCGCAGTACCTCATCTACCTCACCCCCTCCGGCATCGCGGGCCAGGTCCACCTCGTGGCCCTCGGCGTCGTGCTCGTCCTCGTCGTGATGTTCATGCCGGACGGCATCATCACGACCTGGACCTCGCGGCGCGGCGGCCGGGGCCGGGCACGCCCCGTCGATGCGCCGGAGCGGCTGCCGGAGGCGGCGACGTGACCGCGCTGCCCGCGAGCGCCGCGGCGGTCGGCCCCGGCTCGGCCGCCGACGCCGAGATGGCGGCTCGTGATCCGTCCACCAGCCTGGCCGTCAGCGGCATCGACAAGTCGTTCGGGGGGATCCAGGCGCTGACCGACTGCTCGCTCGCCGTGCGAAAGGGCAGCATCACGGCGCTCATCGGGCCGAACGGCTCGGGCAAGACGACGCTCTTCAACTGCATCACCGGCTTCTACGAGCCCGACCGCGGCCGTGTCTACGTCCGGGGCGTCCCGATCACGGGGCGGCGGCCGAGCGACATCGTCCACCTGGGTGTCATGCGCACGTTCCAGGTGACCCGGATCTTCCGGCGCATGACGGTGCTCGAGAACATGATCGTGCCGGTTCGCCAGCTGACCCTGCGCGCCCTCTTCACGGCGGCGATCAAGGGCCACGAGCGCGACCGGGCGGAGGCGCTCCTCGAGTTCGTCGGCCTCCAGGACCTGCGGCACGAGCAGGCCGGCAGCCTCTCGTTCGGCCAGCAGAAGCTCCTGGAGCTCGGCGCAGCGCTGATGGCCGAGCCCGAGATCGTGCTGCTCGACGAGCCGGCCGGCGGCCTCAACCCGGTGATGATCGAGAAGATCGCCGGCTACGTCCGCGAGCTCAATGGACGGGGCGTCACGTTCCTGATCATCGAGCACAACATGGGCTTCGTGATGAACCTGTGCGACCCCGTCATCGTCATGCACCGCGGGACCGTGATCGCGCAGGGCTCGCCGGCGGCCGTTCGCGAGGACCCGATCGTCCTCGACGCCTACCTCGGAGACTGAGGATGCTGCTCGAGATCGAGGGCCTCTGCGCCGGCTACGGCAGCGGCGGGGACATCCTGCGCGGCGTGGACCTGAGCCTTGCCGAGGGCGACTTCGTGTGCCTGATCGGGCCGAATGGGGCCGGGAAGTCGACTCTCCTGCGGGCGATCTCGGGAATCCTCCGGCCGCGTCGCGGCACGATCCGGTTCGACGGGACCGACGTCGCCGGCCTGCGGCCCGACCTCCTCTTCCGGCGTGGCATCGCCCACGTGCCGCAGGGCCGCAGCACGTTCCCCCAGATGACGGTCCACGAGAACCTGCTCATGGGCGCCTACAGCATCCGCGACCGGGGTCTCGCCCGCGAACGGCTGGAGGTCGCCGCGGCCTTCTTCCCGATCGTCGTCGAGCAGGCCAACCGCCGGGCCGGCCTGCTGAGCGGCGGCGAGCAGAAGCAGGTGGAGATGGCACGGGCGATCGTCACGTCGCCCCGCCTCATGCTCCTCGACGAGCCGACGCTGGGCCTGGAGCCACGGGCTTCTCGCACGGTGATGGCCAAGATGCGCGAGCTCAACGAGCACGGGGTCACGATCCTCCTCGTCGAGCAGAACGCGCGAACCGGGCTGGGCACCGCCCGGACGGGCTGCGTGATGGAGCTGGGCACGATCAAGCTCCGCGGGGAGGGCCAGCGGCTCCTCGACGACCCGCAGGTCAAGCGCCTCTACCTCGGCGAGAGCGCCGCGGTATGACGGGCACCGGGCGGTAACGCCATGGCTCCGACCAGGGCTCGCGCGACGATCACCGACGTGGCGTCGGAGGCGGGCGTCCACCCGTCCACCGTGTCGCGCGTCCTCAACGGCCACGCGGGATCCACGATTCGCCCGGCCACCCGCGAGCGCGTCATCGCGGCGGCGGACGTCCTTGGCTACCGGCCGTCCGCGCTTGCCCGCAGCCTCCGGCTCCAGCGCACGCTGACGCTCGGAATGCTCGTCCCGGACATCACGAACCCGTTCTTCTCGTCGATCATCAAGGGCGCCGAGGACGCGGCGCGCGAGCGGGGCTACAACCTGATCCTCTGCAACTCCGAGGACCAGCCCGAGCGCGAGGCCGCCTACCTCCAGCTCCTGCGGGAGCGCCAGGTGGATGGCGTGCTGATCGCGTCCTCGCAGATGGCCGACGAGACGATCGAGGGGCTTCGCGCGGATTCCTTTCCGTTCGTCCTGGTCAACCGCGCCGCCCAGGACGGCGAGGACCTCGCAGTCGTCGTCGACAACCATGCTGCGGCCGTCGAGGTGGTCGCCCACCTGGCGGCGCTCGGTCACCGTCGGGTCGGCCACATCGCCGGGCCCCAGAACACGACGACGGGCCGGCATCGGCGCGAGGGCTACGAGGCGGGGGTTCGCGCGCACGGGCTTGCCCACGAGCCGGCGCTCGTGGTCGAGGCCGATGCCTTCTCCGAGGATGCCGGGGACCGGGCGCTCGGGATCATGCTGGCCGGTCCTGCCCGGCCGACGGCCGTCTTCGCCGCCAACGACCTCATCGCGGTCGGCATGCTCCAGCGACTCCGGCGGATCGGCGTCCGCGTGCCGGACGACCTCTCGATCGTCGGCTTCAATGACATCCCG
>JADGQH010000038.1 GCA_017881985.1 Chloroflexota bacterium
GCTGGGCATGTTCCTGGCGGCCCTCGACCAGACGATCGTCGGCCCGGTCCTCCCCCGGATCGTCACCGAGCTCAAGGGCGCTGACTACTACACGTGGGTCGTCACGATCTTCCTCGTGACCAGCACGATCACGGTTCCCATCTACGGCAAGCTGTCCGACCTCTACGGTCGCCGGCCGATGCTCCTCTTCGGAATCACGCTCTTCCTGGTCGGCTCGGCCCTGTCGGGCCTGAGCCAGACGATGTGGCAGCTGATCCTCTTCCGCGGCATCCAGGGGCTGGGAGCGGGCGCCATCTTCCCGATCGCCCTCGCGGTCATCGGCGACCTGTTCACGCCGGCCGAGCGCGGCAAGTACCAGGGCCTGTTCGGGGCCGTCTTCGGGATCGCCTTCCTGATCGGGCCTGGGCTTGGCGGGTTCCTCACCGACAGCTTCAGCTGGCACTGGGTCTTCTTCGTCAACCTGCCCATCGGCCTCGTCGCGCTGGCCGTCATCGGCCGGCTGCTTCCGAACATCAAGGGGCGACGGCGCGACATCCGCATCGACTATCTCGGGGTGGTCACCCTGACCCTCGGGCTCATGCCGATCCTCGTCGGGCTGACCGTCGCCGAGACATCGCAATGGAGCGACCCGGCGGTGTGGGGCAGCATCGCGGCGGGGGTTGTCTTCCTCGTCATCTTCGTCCTGGTCGAGGCGCGGGCGGCCGAGCCGATCATCCCGCTCCACCTGTTCCGCATCCGCACGTTCAGCGCCTCGATGGGCGCGATCTTCCTGGCGACCTTCGGGTTCGGGGCGGCGATCATCTTCCTGCCCCTCTACTTCCAGATCGTCGAGGGCGCGAGCGCGACCGCCTCGGGCTACAAGCTGCTGCCGTTCCTGGGCGGCCTCATCATCAGCTCGATCGCCTCGGGCATCATCGTGAGCCGGACCGGTCGCTACAAGGCGGTCGTCCTCACAGGGCTCGTGATCCTCGCGATCGGGCTGGCCCTGATGTCCAATCTCCGCGCGGACACGCCCGACCTCCTCCTGTCGGGCTGGATGTTCGTTGCCGGGTTCGGCGTCGGGCCGACGTTCGCCGTCTTCACGATCATCGTCCAGAATGCCGTCCCGTTCAGCGAGCTCGGCGCCGCCACCGCCGATCTCACCCTGTTCCGGCAGATCGGCACGACGATGGGCCTGACGCTCGCCTTCACGTTCTTCCGTGACAACCTGACGTGGAGCCTGCTCCACGACCAGATCGTCGCCGCCGGTGCGCCCGCCGCCCTCGTGCCGACGAGCCCGCCGCCGGGCTTCGACCTCGGCTCGCTGACATCGGTTACGAGCACCGGCGATCCGCTGGCATTCCTGACCCAGCTGCCGGCCCAGCTCCAGCAGGTGTTCATCCAGGGGTTCCATCAGGCGTTCACGATCGCGCTCGCGAACTCCATGCTGCTCGGGGTGGGAGCTGCGGTGCTGGCGGTCATCGTCTCGCTCCTTCTCAGGGAGGTCCCGCTGCGCGGGCACTTCGGGGCGGAATCCGGGACCGATAGCCGTCGCGCCCCCGATCCGGTGGGTTCGACCCGCGTGCCAGTGCTCGACTGACCAGCACCCCGGGATGACGCACCGAGGCCTGCTCCTGTTCGGCCTGATGTCCGTCATCTGGGGCATCCCGTACTTCTTCATCCGGATCGCGGTCGCCGAAGTCACGCCGGCCACCCTCGTCTTCGCCCGCACCGCGATCGCGGCGGTGGTCCTGCTGCCGATCGCCATCACCCGGGGCGACCTTCGGGCCGTGCTCCGGCGCTGGCGCTGGGTCGTCGCATTCGCCGTGGTGGAGATCGCCGTCCCATGGGTGCTCCTCGGATCCGCGGAGCAGCACATCTCGAGCTCGCTCGCCGGTCTCCTCATAGCGGGCGTCCCGCTCGTCGGTGGCGCGATCGCGCTGACCACGGGAGGCGCCGATCGCCTCGGCCGAGCGGGAGTGCTCGGGCTGCTCGTCGGCCTTGCCGGCGTGGTCGCGATCGTCGGCGGCGACTTCGAGGCATCGGATGCGACCGCGCTGCTCCAGGTCGGGGTCGTCGTCGTCGGCTACGCCGTCGGACCCGCGATCCTCGCGCGACGCCTGGGAGGCCTGCCCTCCGTCGGCGTGATGGCGCTATCGCTCGCGTTGTGCGCGGTGGTGTACGCGCCGATCGCCGTCCTGGAGCGGCCCGCGGCGATTCCCTCCGCCAACGCGCTCGCCTCGGTTGCGACCCTGGCGATCGTCTGTACCGCGGCTGCGTTCCTCCTGTTCGCCGCCCTGATCGCAGAGATCGGGCCGATCCGGGCGACAATCATCACGTACGTGAACCCGGCGGTCGCGGCCGTGCTGGGCGTGCTTGTCCTCCGTGAGACCTTCACGGCCGCCATGGCGGTCGGCTTCGGCCTCGTGATCCTGGGCTCGACGATCGCAACCCGACCGTCGCGACCGGCCGAGCGACCGGGCCGGTCTCCGGTGAACGCGGCCCGGATCGCGGCGCCGCCATCGGACGAGCCGGTCGCGTGACCGACGAGGCATTCCGGGTCACCCAGTAGACTCAGGGCATGTCGACGATCCGGGTCGCGGTTGCCTCGACGCCGCTGACCGCGACGCTTGCGGAGGCGGTTCCGGCCGCCGTCGCCGCCGTCGAGGAGGCAGGTCGGATGGGAGCCCGGATCGTCTGCCTCCCCGAGACAGCACTGCCCGGGCACCGCTCGCAGGCCCAACCCGTGCCGGACGTGTCCGGCGGAGAGCTCGACGACGCGCTGGACGAGGTCGCCGAAGCGGCTCGAAAGGCCGGGGTCGTGACGATCGTCGGAGCCGAGCGGCCCACTCCCGCTGGCCGAGAGATCGTCTCCTACGTGCTCGGTGCCGATGGAGCTCGCGTCGGCGTCCAGGCGAAGACGCAGATCGATCCCTCGGAGGAGCCGAACTACGTCCCGGGATCCGGTCGCCGCCTCTTCGCGGCCGCCGGGCTCACGTTCGGGATCGCCATCTGCCACGAGGCATTCCGCTACCCGGAGATCTCGCGCTCGCTCGTCCTCGGCGGGGCGCAGGTCATCTTCGTGCCGCATTACGTGACCACGGACGACGGCTCGCTCCCGACCCGCTGGTGCGACGCCTCGAACCCGTACAACGAGAAGGCGCTCCTCTGCCGGGCGCTCGAGAACACCGTCTTCGTTGCCGCGTCCAACGTCGCTGCCGCCGACCAGGGCTCGGCCACCTGCATCATCGGGCCGGATGGCTCGCTCGTGGCGAGCCTGGAGTACGGCTCCGTGTGCGTCACGGCGGCCGACCTCGATCTCGACCGCGCGAGTCGTCTCCTCGCGCTGCGCTGGGCGCCGGAGCGCAACCTCGGGGTCGCCGATGCGGAGGGCAGCATCCTGGTGGCCGATCGAGCGGGCGGGGCGGCCTGACGTCGACCGTCGTGTCCCGGATCAGGTCCGGACGGCGGCCGGCCGCACCCGATACACCCTGCCCTGCTTGAGCGCAAGGTCCTCGAGCTCGGTCGTCGTCCGGACGTCGTACGTGGCAAGCTCGACGAGCTCGGCTGAGGGCAGGTAGCGGCGACCGGGGTCGCCGACCAGGATGTCGATGCCGCGGTCGCGGGCACGCTGCAGCCACGGCAGGACACGCGCGGCGAGGCCTGCTTCGTACCAGCAGTCGCCGGCGAGGATGATGTCGGCGTCGGGCGGCTCCTCGTCCAGCACGTCGCGGCAGACCGCGGTCACGCGACGGCCGTTGGCGCGGGCGTTGAGCTCGATCGCCGCGACGGCGAAGGCGTCGATATCGGCGCCCGTCGCCTGGGCCGCTCCGGCGCGCATCGACGCGATCGCGCACAGCCCGGAGCCGGAGGCGAGGTCGAACACTCGGCGACCCGCCACCATCTCCGGATGCTCGCGCAGGTAGCGGCCGATCGCGAGCCCGCCGGCCCAGGCGAATGCCCAGTACGGCAGGGCCGCGTCCGGGTCGCCCGTCTCGACCTGAACGGCATGCATCAGCGGCATCACCTGGTCGGCCAGGTGGAGGCGGACCTCCTCGAGACCCGGCACGGGTCGGAGGTGCGCGTGGCGGAGGACGAAGGCGCGGGCCGAGGCAGCCATCGGCGGCATCGCCTAGCGGAGCGTTGCCAGGAAGCGGAAGACGGGAAGTGCCGTCATGTAGCCATCGGCAAGCAGGTCGGGCAGTCCTGGCGAGAAGACCTCGGCGTCCGACAGGCGGCGTCCGAAGACGACGTCCTTCCAGCGGAACATCTCCGCCATCGGGTGATCCTGCGGGTAGCCCGCCGGGATTCGCTTGAGCGTCTCGTGGGTCTGGACGCCGCCGAACCATGCGACGAAGGCAGGGTCCTCGATCGCCGCTCGCACCCGATCCGGCGTCTCGACGATCGCTCGCCGGAGGGCATCGAGCCGCGGCTTCTCGGCCATCCACATCCCGCCGCCGGCGTACATCTCGCCCGGCTGGAAGTTGAAGTAGCCGCCGTTCCGATGGGCGCCGGCGTCGACCCCCTCCCCGGCTCCATCGGGGACGTCGATCCACGGGAAGCTGGCCCCGAGGTGGACCTTGTATGGCGACTTGTCCCGGCTGAACCTGACGTCCCGGTAGATCCGGAACGGCGAGCGCTTCGGGTCAGCGTCGAGCGGGATGCTGCGGGCCGCCAGCCGATCGGCCAGCGCCACGCAGAGCGCCTCGAGCGGCTCCTTGAGCAGGCGCTCGTAGTCGGCCTTCCGGGGCTGGAACCAGGCACGATCGTTGTTCTGCGCCAGGTCGGTCAGGAACTGGATCGCCTCGGGCGTGAAACCGGCGAAGGGTTGTTCGGCGACAGCCATCGGTGCCCTCCAACGCGCTTATGTGCCCGGCTCGACCACCGAGACGTTCTTCAGCCACCACGTGTGCAGCGCCGCACCATCACCGCTCGCGAGATTGGCCTGGAAGAGGACGTTGACGTTAGGGTCGGCCTGCACGATCCAGGCGCCCCGGCTGTCGATGTCGCATTCCAGCCCGTTCGCGGGGATGACTGCCTTCCCGGTGCGGTTCCAGGTACCGCTCCAGTTGCCCGCAGCGCATGCCGTTGCCATGTCGGAGGACGGCTTCGCGAGGGTAGCCGCGACGATCGAGTCGAACGAGGCCTTGAGATCGGCGGGATTGGCAAAGAGCTGGTAGGTCACGGTGTCGACACCGGGGTACGTGCATGTCGCCGACTGCACGGTTGTGGCGAACTGGAGAAGGACGGTCACCTCGCACGTGCTCCAGATGTCGGCCGGGATGAACGGCTGCAACCGGTCGATCGACCCGCCCTCGGATGGCGACGCGCTCGCAGCGTCGTCGCTCGGGGTCGCGTCGGTCGGGGCCGAGGCGCTCGGGACGGAGTCCGACGACGCCGCCGACGCCGCGAGCGACGCTGGAGCCGACGTCGCCGGCGCGCTTCCGCAGGAGGCCACGAGGATGGCAAGGGCGCCGATGGCCAGCCACCGGCCACGCCTCGTCATCGCGCTCCCCGTCATCTGCCGTGCCCTCCGCTGCTCATTCGTTCTTCACGGCGGATGCTACCGCCTGGCGCTCAGTCCGTTCCGACGCGCCTCCGCCGGTCATCCACGCGTCGAATGCGCAGGACGCGGCGCGCGCGCAGCGTGATTCGTCGCGACGTCGGCGCCCGGCTGCCGGCTTGCGCGCGGCACGATACCGTACCGACATGACCCCAAGCCTGACGGACGGCCGGCACCTTCGCCTTCCCGGCACGCGGAACCTCCGCGACATCGGCGGCTACGCGGCTCATGGCGGCCGCCGGACGCGGTGGCGAACGCTGTACCGGACCGACGCACTCGACGTCATCCCGCCCGCGTCGCAGGACGCCCTGCTCGACCTCGGCCTCCGGACGGTGGTCGACCTTCGCTGGCCCCACGAGCTGATCGAAGCGCCAAGCGTCTTCGCCACGGGCACCGGCGTTCGGTACCGGAGCATCCCGCTGATGGAGGACGACCCGTCCCCGGTGATCGGCCTCGCGGCGACCTACCGGCGGATCCTGGACGAGCGAGCGCCCCAGCTCGCCGACGTGGCCCGCGCCCTGCTGGAGCCCGACGGGCTGCCGGCGGTGATCGGCTGTGCCGCGGGCAAGGATCGGACCGGGGTGACCATCGCGCTCCTGCTCTCCGCCGTGGGGGTCGCGCCCGACGTGATCGTCGCGGACTACAGCCTCACGGCTCGCGCCTTCAGCGACCCCGACCCTGACGATCCTCACTTCGTCGACTGGCGGAGCGGGCCTGTCGACCTGGAGTGCCCGCCCGAGTACATGGAGGCGATGCTCGGGCACCTGGAAGCTCGCCACGGCGGGGCCGGCGACCTGCTGCGCCGAAACGGCCTTGCCCGCGCCGACCTGGAGCTTCTCGTCGAGCGCCTGACCGAACCTGAGGCCGGGTGACCTCGCCGCGCGGACGCGAGTCGCGACGATCACCAGCGCCCGGATCGGGCCGACGGGCGACAGGCCGACGGGCGCCCGTCGGCCACGGTGCTACCCTGAGGGTGCCCGAGCCGTCATTCCGCGGTTCGAGGCGCGCCCAGGATCGGAAACAACCCCCATGGCTCGAACGAAGTTCACCACGCCCGAAGCACTGATCGTCATCTCGACGGACGGCTACTTCGACGTCTACCCGTCGGGACGGCTCCTCGCCAACGTCACGCCTGCGTATCGCGGGACGATCGACCTTCTCGACCGCGACGTGCGGATGGGCAACAAGCTCACCGTCCGACCCGATTCGATCGCCCTTCGCGTGGCGGTGGCGTCGTGGTCGTCCGAGCACGGGTCCGCTGCGGTCCGCGGCGATCTCGGGCGCGGCCGCGACGGCAAGCAGGTCGTTCCGGCCGCCTGATCGGATCGGGACGCCAGACCCCTCGCGACGCGCCCCCGTGGACGTCGATCCCGATCGCGTGCGTCTCGAGCATTCGCTCGCCGGATCCGGGGTCCCGTACGAGCTGTTCCCGTGTGATCCCGCCCTTGCAGACACCGCGTCGTTCTGCGCGGCATACGGCTTCGACCCGGCCGACTCGGCGAACACCATCGTCATCGTCGGCAAGGCAGAGCCGCGCAGGTACGTCGCGTGCGTCGTCCTCGCGCCCCATCGGCTCGACGTGAATCGCGTCGTCCGGGCGCGGCTCGGAACGCGCCGGACGTCCTTCGCGGCCGCCGAGGAGACGCGGGAGCTGACGGGCATGGAGATCGGCGGCGTCACGCCCTTCGGCCTGCCCCCCGGCCTCCCGCTGTGGGTCGACGCCGCGGTCATGACCCGAGGGCGGATCGTGCTCGGCGGTGGCAGTCGAACGTGGAAGGTGATCGCGCCGCCACAGATCCTGCTCTCGCTGCCGGGAGTGGAGATCGTCGAGGGCCTGGCATCGGATCCGACCTGAGGTCGGAGGGTGATCGACGACTGGTCCGCGGGCATCGCCCGCGAGGTGTCCCGGGTCTCTTCGCGCCGGCCCTGAGGCGGGGCTGACCAGGTCGGGCAGCTCGCTGGCGCGGCGCCGGCCCGAGACGCGGATTCCGGGCGTCGGGTAGGCTGCCCCCGACATGACAACCCCCCAGTTCCCCATCCGCGTCGGTGCGCGATCGCGCCCGTTCCTCCGCCTCTTCGGGGTGCGGGCCGGGAACGCGTTCGTCGAGCTGAGCGACGACTTCGACGCGCATTTCGGTCGCTTCCGTCTCCGCACGCCGCTGGCGAACGTCGTGTCGTGGCGGATCGAGGGTCCGTGGCTCTGGATCACGGCGATCGGCGTCCGCATGAGCATCCGCCACCGGGACCTGACGTTCGGCGGCTCGCCACGGGGCGGCGTGCGAGTCGACTTCCGCGAACCGGTCCGCATGGGGCCGATCCGGGTTCCCGCCCTCTACGTCACGGTCGAGGACCTCGAGGGGCTCGGGGCGGCGCTCAAGGAGCGCGGGATCCCGGGCAAGGACGCGCGGCGGCATTGACCTCGACCTGACGCGGAGACCGGCCGGGCGAGGACGCGCGGCGGAATTGACCTCGGCCCGACGCGGAGCTCGGCCGGGCCACGAACCTGGCCTGCGATTGAGCGCGGTTTGCGGTCCGGGGCGCGGTCCGCGGCCACCCCAGCCCGAGCCGGCTGACCTACCCCTCGACCGTTCCGCTCTCGCGCCGGGCCGACCGTGCTGCCAGCCATGGCGCGGCCAATCTCGCCCGCCGCTCTGGCGACAGGAGGTCGGCCGCGTGGAGGGCGATCACGGCCCCCTCGATGACCTCCAGTGCGGCCTCGCCGCCCGCCCGGTCGTGCGGTGCGAGGTCGTCGGCCTCCTCGACCACCGCCCCGAGCAGCGGGATCCGGTCGAGGAGCGGGCCGACGACATGCGTCAGGTCGCTCCGCTCGTGCTCGGACAGGACGAGATCGGCGAGGTGCAGCTCGTCGCGCAGCTCCGGGGTCCAGGCGGCTGCCAGGTGCGGCAGGTCTGCGATCGTCAGTGCGTCGAGCGCGGCGGCCAGCCGCTCGCGGGGATCGTCATCCGGGGGACCTGCCGAGTTCGTCATCGATCGAGCCTGCGCGCCCTTGGGGCTCAGCCCGCCGACCGGGCCTGGAGGTCGGCGAGGAGCCGTTCGGCGATCACGTACGACCGGCCCCCGCCCATGACGAGGACGACGTCGCCGCGCTCGACGCGCGGGGCGAGCCAATCCGCCGTCGACTCGACAGAGCCGGGTGCCCAGGCCGGCGCCCCACCGCGGGCGTTCACGGCGTCGGCCAGCGCCCTCGCGGAGGTGATCGTCGTGTCAGGGTCGCGACCCGCGTGGATCTCCGCGATCACGACTCGATCCGCCCGGGCGAGGACCTCGGCGAACTCGCCAAGCATGGCGGCCGTGCGGTGGAAGGTGAGAGGCTCGTAGACGGCCCACAGGCGCCGGCCGGGGTAGCGATCTTCCACCGCGGCGAAGGTCGCCGCCATCGCGGTCGGGTGGTGCCCATAGTCGTCGAGTACCACGATCCCGTCGACCTCCCCTTTCAGCTCGAGGCGGCGTCCGACCCCGGTGTACGTCCCCAGGCCGTCGACGATCGCGGCCACGCCGGCTCCGGCGGCATTCGCTGCCCCGGCCGCGACGAGCCCATTCTCGGCGTTGTGCCGGCCCGGCAGGCCGATCCGGGCGGTGACGGTGCCCCGGGCCGACAGGCCCGCAATCTCGAGCCTCCCCTCCCCCGCTGCGGCGACGTTCCAGCACCCGGCCATGCCGGTGGCCGCACCGCGCGCGGTCTCGAACGTCGCGGCGAGCGCGGTCGCGGCAGCCGTCGGGTCCTCGTCCGCGCCGATCACGCGCACCGCCACGAGCCGGCCGGTCCAGTCGCGCAGGCCCGCGAGCACCTCGCGGACGCCGGGATCGCCGGCATTCGCGACGAGCACGGGATCGTCCCCTCCCCCGTCGAAGCAGCGGATCCAGGTGCCGAACGCCGCGACGACAGCCGCTCGGTCGAGGAAGACGTCCGGGTGATCCCAGTCGGCGTTGGTGAGCGCCCCGATGGCCGGGCGATACGAGTCGAAGTTGCCGGCGTACTCGTCGGCCTCGACCACGAAATGGCGTCCGCCGCCGAGGCGCACCGTCGACGGACGTGATCCCCCAACCAGCGCCGGCGGGAGCAGCGCCCCCACGAAGCCGGAGGGGTCGAGCCCGGCCGTCACGAGCAGGTGGAGGAGCCAGCCCGATGTGGTCGACTTACCGTGCGTGCCGGCAACCCCGATCAGCGCCGCACCGCGGGTCGCCGCGGCGTCCGCCACCAGCTGCTGGACGCTCGTCGCCGGGATCCCGGCCGTCCGGGCGGCGACGAGCTCCGGATGGTCGGGCCGAACCGAGGTGAGGGCCTTGGTCACGGCGATGCGGTCCACGACGCGCGATCCCGCGTGCGAAACGTGCTCCGGATCGTGGGCCCAGCTGAGATGAATGCCCGCGTCCTCGAGCGGCGGGGTGTACGGCGAGGGGCCGCCCGCATCGCAACCCGACGCCCGCGCTCCCACCTGGTGCGCAAGGAGGCACGCGGCCGCGGCGGCCGCCCCGCCGGCGCCGATGACGTGAATCCGCTCGCCGGCGGGGATGGGCCGGGCAGGCCGGGCGGGCTCCAGGCCGGCGCCGATCTCCGCGGCGTCGCGGTGGATCACGGCGCCGCTGGTGCTCCGGGGTCCCCTGCTGGGTCCGAATCGGGCTCGGCCTCCGCCCCGGGCTCCGGCTCGGCCTCCGCCGCGGGCTCCGGCCCTTGTTCCGGGTCCGCCGCAGCCCCCACCTCGGCCTGCATGTCGATCTCGGGCTCGACGTCCGAACCGTCCCTTGCGTCCGGCTCCGGCGCGGGCTCCGGCTCAGGCTCGGGCGCGGGTTCCGGCTCGATCTCCGGCTCGGCAGCCGAGTCCGCCCCGTCTGGCCCGGTCTCGGGCGCGGGTTCCTGCTCCTGCTCAGGCTCCACCGCGGGTCGTGGCTCGGGGTCGGGAGCGGCTGGTTCCGTGCCCGGCTGCGGCTCGGCATCAGGCTCTGGCTCGGGGTCGGGAGGGGCGGGTTCCGTGCCCGGCTGCGGCTCGGCATCAGGCTCTGGCTGGGGCTCGGGAGCGGCCGGGAGGACCACGGGCTCGACATCCCCGAACCGGTCGACCGAGGCCCAGCGACGGTCGAGCACCAGGTGGAGCACGGTCGGCAGGACCGCCGAGAGCGCGGCGCGAAGCGCCGGCTCGAGCTCGTCGTCCCGTTCGATGCGGGCGCCCAGGGCGCCGAAGCCCTCCGCAACCCGGACCCAGTCGACCGGGCCGAGATCGGTCGCGACGGGCGCGAGGCCGCGCCGGACCTGGTGGTCGTGGATCGTGCCGTACTGCTCGTTGTCGAACACGAGCACCACGGGGTGGACGCCCTCGCGGATCGCCGTCTCCAGCTCGGCGATCGTCATCCCGGCCCCACCGTCTCCGGCAAGCGCCACGACCGGCCGTCCCGGTCCCGCGAGCGACGCCGCGACCGCCGCGGGGATCGCGAAGCCCATCGCGCCCGCCGTGGTGCCGAGGAACGTGCCCGGCCGTCGCAGGACCAGTCCCCGGGCCGCCCACCCGCCGAAGTTCCCGGCGTCCGTGGTCACGATCGTGTCGGGTGAGAGGACGCGGTTCAGGGTCGCGACGACGCGGCCGGGATGGACGCCCGGCCCATCCCACGGGCTCTCGTCGACGACACGCGCATCCTCGAACGCGGCGCGGTCCGCGGCCATCGCGGCTCGCCGTCGCTCGAGGCCCGCGGAGTCCAGGACGCCGGCGCCCAGCACGCGGCGCGCCTCGCGCAGGAATGTGCGTGCGTCGGCAGCGAGCGCGATCGTGGGCGCAGCCACACCGGGTCGCGACACCAGTGGCTCCACGTCGACGTGCGCCCAGCGTGTCCCCGGAGCCGGGATCGCATACTCGTAGGCTGCGACCTCGTTAAGCCGGCAGCCGAGCACGAGGATCGCGTCCGCCTCCTCCAGCCGGCGTCGGACGGTCGCCGGGGCGAAGTAGCCGCTCATCCCGAGGTAGCGCGGGTTGTCATTCGGGAAGACGTCGGGCCGGCGCCAGGCGGCGATGACCGGCACGTCCACGAACTCGGCCAGGCGAACGAGGTCCGCCGTCGCGCGCGAGCGAAGGACGCCGCCTCCCGCGAGGATCACCGGCCGCTCGGCATCGAGCAGAAGGTGCAGGATCCGGCGAACGTGAACCGGGTCAGGCGACGGCATGCGGGACGGCCCCAGCGCCGTCGCGGAGACGGTGCGCACCGGCGCGTCGGCGACCACCTCGTCGAGGAGGTCTTCCGGCAGCGACAGGAGCACCGGGCCCGGCCGACCGGTCGTGGCGCGGCGGAGCGCCTCGTCGAGGATGCCGGGCAGCGCGGCAGCGTCGCGAACCTCGCGGGCCCAGCGGCAGTACCCGCCGATCGTGGCCGCGAGGTCCACCTCCTGGAACGCCTCGCGGCCGCGGACGGACCGCTCGACCTGGCCGACCAGCGCGATGACGGGGAGTGAATCCGCGTGGGCGACGTGGAGGCCGATGGCCAGGTTCGCCGCGCCGACCGCCCGCGTCGCAAGCACCACCGTCGGGTGGCCGCTCAGCGCCGCGGAGGCCGCGGCCATGAACGCTGCGCCGCCTTCGTGACGCGTGGCGACGACCCGGATCCCGGCGCCCACGAGGCCGTCAAGGAGCGGGAGAAAGCTCTCTCCAGGGACGGTGTATGCGACCCTGACCCCGGCCGCGGCAAGGGCGTCGGCGATGAGGCGGCCCGCCGTCCGCGGTGTCCCGGTCACGGATGTCCCTTTCCTAGCGGTAGTTGGAGAACTGGAGCGGAACGGTCTCGTCGAGCTCGCGCAGGCGGGTGATCACCTTCTGGAGGTCGTCCTTGCTCTTGGCGCTCACCCGTACCGCGTCCCCCTGGATCTGGCCCTTCGCCTTCGGGAACTCGTCGCGCAGGATCTTGGTGACCTTTCGGGCGAGGTCGTCCGGGAGTCCGCTTCGGAGGCCGACATGCTGGCGGACCTTCATCCCGCCTGCCTGCTCGATCGGCCCCCAGTCGAAGATCTTGAGCGAAAGGCTTCGCCGAACGGCCTTGGTCTCGATCAGCTCGCGGATCGACTTCGCCCGGAGCTCCGAGTCGGCGAGGATCGCGAGGGCGTCCTTCTCCTGGGTGATCTCCGCCGTCGCGCCCTTGAAGTCGAAGCGCGTGGCGATCTCGCGCCGAACCTGGTCCAGCGCGTTCCGCAGCTCCTGGGCATCGAACTCGGAGACCACGTCGAAGGAGAACTCGCCAGCCATCGGTTCCTCCGTGTCACCCGGCGCGCACGTCGGGGTCCTGCAGTCGTTGCGCAAGTATGCCGATCGCGGGGGCGCCTGTCCGTCAGTCGGCGCTGCGGGCCTCGGCCCCGAAAGCGGGTTCCTCCGCGCGGGCGCCACCCATCGCCCCGGCCGTGCCTGCCGGATCCACCTGCTGCGCCCCACCCGCCGCCCCGGCCGCGATCACGGTCGCCCGCTCCACCAGGAGCTCGAGCGCGGCGGTTGCGCTCGCAGCCTTGTTCGCCTCGCGGTCGCCCGACCAGGTGAATCGACGGATCTCGATCCCGGCCGGATCGGCAACGGCCACGTAGGCGAGGCCGATCGGCTTCCCCGGCGTTGCCCCCGTCGGCCCGGCGATGCCCGTGACGGCCACCGCAAGGTCGACGCCGAGCCGCGCTCGGGCCCCGGCCGCCATCGCCCGGGCCGCCTGTGCGCTCACCGCGCCGTGCTGCTCGATCACCAGCGCCGGCACCCCGAGGAGCTCCCGCTTGATGGCATCCGCGTACGCGACGACCCCACCCCGGAGGTAGCCCGACGAGCCGGCCACGTCCGTGAGCGCGTCCGCGATGCGGCCGCCTGTGCAGGACTCCGCGGTTGCGACGGTGAGGCCCGCCGCCAGGCAGATCTCCTGGAGACGCTCCGCGAGCGGGCGCAGCCCCGGGTCCGCCATCCGCGACCTCAGGTCCGGTTCGTCTGCTTGGGCGGATCGGGCGGCTTGAACAGCCATGTCTCCGGCGAGCCGCCTGTTCCCAGGACCCCCAGGCTGGTGCCGTTGAGGGTGTACGACGTCACGCCGGAGTTGCCGGTCCGGACCTCGATCGAGGTCGTGCCGCTGAAGGTCAGCGTCTGCCCGTCGTTGACGACGAGGCCTCCGCTGCCGGTCGTCTTCGACACCGCGCCGTCGACCCACACCTTGAGCCAGGCACGGCCGCCGGAGATCGCGACGACGAGGTTCACGCCGCGATAGACGACCGTCACGTTGCGCGTGAGACTGGTGGTCTTGCCCTGGCCGCTCGTCGCCACGATCGTCAGCGCCCAGCGGCCGGCAGTCAGGTCGAGGTTCGCCGAGAAGGACCCATCGTCGGCCGGCGTCACCACCACCGGCGCAGGAGTCGCCGGCGAGGGGGCCGGGGAGGCGGCGCCCGGCGACGCCCGTGTCGGGGCGGCGGATGCCGCGGGCGCGGCGCCCGGAGGCTGACCGAGGTAGGCCGCGGCGACGTTGACCGTCGTCGCGTCCGTGGCGTGTCCGGCCACGGGGATCGCCCCGTTCTGGAACGTTGCGCCATCGGCGGGTGAATCGACCGCCAGCGTCGGAGCGACGACCGGGCTGAACGGGACCGTGATGAGGAGCCGGATCGGCTGCACGGCAGCCTTGCCGGTCTTCGGATCCACCGCGCTCACGTCGAACTGGTTCTTGCCGCGGCGGAGATCGACGGTTGCCAGCCACGTGCCGTCACCGCCGGCGGTCAGGTTGAGGGGGTCACGGCCGGGCGCCTCGATCGTCACCAGCCCGCCGGCGACGGTCAGGCCGCGGAGCGTGTAGGTCGTGGCAGTCTCCGCCACCTCGGTGACCGCCGTGGGCGGTTGCGTGACGTTCAGCGGCGGCGGCTCCGAGAACCGGATCAGCTGGAAGCCGATGTAGGCGAGGATGGCGAGCACGACCAGCGTGACCACCGCCGCGACAATGATGCCGGAGCTGAGCACGAGTCCCTTGCGCGGCGCGGCCAGCGCCTGCGGCATGACGATCGCCGGTTCGGGCACGCCCGCCGGGGCGTCGCGGTGCCATTGCGCGACCGCCTCCTCCGGGTCGAGGCCCAGGTACTGGGCGTAGTTGCGAAGGAATCCGCGGACGTAAACCGCACCCGGCAGCGCTGCGAAGTCGCCCCGTTCGAGCGCGGCAAGGTATGCCCGCCGGATCTTCGTCTCGCGTTCGGCGCGGAGGAGGTCGATGCCGCGCGCCTCCCGGGCGGCGACCAGGCGCTCCCCGAGCGGATCGGCGCCCGCGCCCGGACGTCGGTCCGCGGCCGGCTCGCGATCCGGCTCCGTCCCCAGGGGACGAGCATGGTTGCGCGTCGTCATCTCTCGTCACCGTCGTCGACGTCTGCGGGTGCCACCCCGGCGCTCGCCTCGCGCCGAAGCACCTGGCGGGCGTTCGAGCCGTCGAATGGCCCGATGTAGCCGCGCGCCTCGAGCTGGTCGATGATGCGCGCCGCCCGGGCGTACCCGATCTTGAGACGGCGCTGCAGCAGCGACGCCGAGGCGCGATCGTACTCCTGGACCACGCCGACGGCCTCACGCAGGAGACGGTCCGCGTCGTCATCGGCGAGGTCGTCGACCGACCCGGTGGACTCCTCCTCGTCTTCGATGATGCCAAGGTCGTAATGCGGCTCAGCCTCCGCCCGCCAGTGGGAGGTGACGGCCCGGATCTCCCGGTCCGCCACGAAGACGCCCTGCAGGCGGATCGGGCGCGGCAGGTCCGACGGCTGAAAGAGCATGTCCCCGCGGCCGATGAGGTCCTCCGCGCCGGGCGCGTCGAGGATCGTGCGGGAGTCGATCTGGGATGCCATCGCGAACGCGATCCGGCTCGGGAAGTTGGCCTTGATGAGGCCAGTCACGACGTTGACCGACGGCCGCTGGGTGGCGAGGACCAGGTGGATCCCGGTCGCGCGCGCCTTCTGGGCCAGTCGGACGATCGGGTCCTCGACCGTCTGGCCCTTACGCATCATCAGGTCGGCGAGCTCGTCCACGATGATCACGATGTAGGGAAGTCGATCGGCCGGGTCGGCGCGCGTCTCGTTGTACGAAGCGATGTTCCGGGCCGTGGCCCCGGCGAACTTGCGGTAGCGCAGCTCCATCTGGGCGACGGCCCACTTGAGCGCAGCGATCGCCCGATCGGCCTCCGTGATGACGGGGACCAGGAGGTGCGGCATCCCGTTGTAGTCGGCGAGCTCGACGCGCTTCGGATCCACCAGGATCAGCCGGACGTCGTCCGGCGTCGCCCGCATGAGCAGGCTCGTGATGAGCGCGTTCACCATCACGCTCTTGCCGGATCCCGTGGCGCCGGCGATGAGCAGGTGCGGCATCTTCGCCAGGTCCGCGGCCCGAGGGTGGCCCGCCACGTCGCGGCCCAGGGCAAACGCGATCGGCGATGGGTTCCCCGACACGTCCGGATGCTCCAGGATCTGCCGGATGGCCACGACGTTGAAGTCCATGTTCGGGATCTCGAGGCCCACCACCTGCCTGCCGGGGATCGGCGCCTCGATGCGGATCGTCCGCGCGGCAAGCGCCATCGCGAGGTCGTCAGCCAGCGCCTCGATCCGGCTCACCTTGATCGACGGGTCCGGCTCGACTTCGTACTGGGTCACCACCGGGCCTGCGTTCCAGCGGGTGACCTTGCTGGGAATGTTGAAGCTCGCGAGCTTGCTCATGATGATCGCGGCGTTATGGGCGTGGTCCATCCCGACGCTGGACATCCGGGGCGCCGCGTCATCGAGGAGCGTCATCGGCGGAAGACGGTATTCGCGACGCGTGGGTGCCGCGGCGACGCCCGCGACGCCACCCACGGGGCTGCCCGCGCCGGGGCCGCCGCCCGCGAGCGCGACGCGACCCGGAGCCGTCGACCCGCCATCCGGGAAGAGCGTCATCCGCTCCCCGGTGATCGGGGCGGGCGGCGGCCCGGCGAAGACCGAGGAGACCAGCGCGGGCTGTTCGAACGGCGACGGGATCTCGGGTCGCGCCGCGTCGCGCGCGCTCCGCCCATCGCGCACGGTGGCACCGCTGCCCGCCGCCGGCGTGGGTTCGGCCCGGGATCGGCGAGCCTGCCCAATGGCTGCCGCTCCGGCCGATGCCGCGGGCGC
>JADGQH010000214.1 GCA_017881985.1 Chloroflexota bacterium
CGCGGCGAAGACCGCGTCCGCGTTCTACGGTCCCTTCCGCGAAGCGGCCGACTCGGCGCCGGCGTTCGGCGACCGGCGCGGCTACCAGATGGACCCCGCCAACGCGCGTGAGGCCCGCCGCGAGATCGCGGCCGACGTGGCCGAGGGCGCGGACATGCTCCTGGTCAAGCCTGCGCTCCCCTCGCTGGACATCCTCGCGCGGGCACGCGCCGACCACGACCTGCCGATCGGCGCCTACCAGGTGAGCGGCGAGTACGCGCTGGTCAAGGCCGCCGCGGAGCGCGGCTGGGTCGACGAGCGCCGGGTCGTGCTGGAGAGCCTCGTCTCGATCGTCCGCGCCGGCGCCGACTTCGTGATCACGTACGCGGCAGCTGATGTCGCGGCCTGGCTGCGCGAGGACGATCGGTGACGGCCTCGGTGAGCCGCCAGGCCGATCTCCGGGCGCGCGCCGAGGGACTCTTTCCCGGCGGCGTGAACAGCCCGGTGCGAGCGTTCCGCTCGGTGGGCAGGCCGCCGCTCGTGCTCGACGCCGGGTCGGGGGCCCGCGTTCGGGACGCCGACGGGCGCTGGTACGTGGACTGGATCGGCTCGTGGGGCCCGGCCCTGCTCGGGCACGCCCGAGCGGAGGTCGTCGAGGCTGTCCGCGCCGCGGCACTCGACGGGTTCGCGCTCGGCGCGACCTCGCCCCGCGAGGTGGATCTGGGCGAGCTGGTTCGCGCGGCGATGCCCTCGATGGAGCGCCTCCGGTTCACCTCGAGCGGCACCGAGGCGGCCATGAGCGCGGTGCGGCTGGCCCGCGGCGCAACCGGCCGCGACCTCGTCATCAAGCTCGCCGGGGGATACCACGGCCACAGCGACGGGCTCCTCGTGGAGGCCGGGTCCGGCGTCGCCACCCTCGCGATCCCGGGCAGCGCCGGTGTCCCGGCCGCGACAGCTTCCGCCACGATCGTCGTGCCGTACAACGACGCGCCCGCGGTCGAGGCGGCGTTCGCGGCCCACCCGGACCGGATCGCGGCGATCATCGTCGAACCGGTCGCGGCGAACGCCGGGGTCATCCCGCCCGCCGACGGCTACCTCGCCCGGCTTCGCGAGCTGACCGCCGCGAACGGCGCCGTGCTCATCTTCGATGAGGTCATCACCGGCTTCCGGGTCGCCCACGGCGGCGCCCAGGCCCGCTACAGCGTCACGCCCGACCTGACCGTCCTCGGCAAGATCGTCGGCGGCGGGATGCCGGTCGGGGCATACGGCGGTCGGCGCGACCTGATGGATCTCGTGGCCCCCATCGGGCCGGTCTACCAGGCCGGCACGCTCTCCGGGCATCCCCTCGCGATGGCCGCGGGCGCGGCGACGCTCCGGCTCCTGACGCCCGAGATCTACGCGGGGCTGGAGGCGACGGGTGCGGCGCTCGAGGCGGGGCTTGCGGACGCCGCGGCAGAGGCGGGCGTGACCGTCGGGATCACCCGGGTCGGGTCGCTGCTCACGGTCTTCTTCCGCGACGGCGCGCCGGCGAACGCCGCGCAGGCGTTCGAGTCGGATCGCGCCGCGTATGCCCGCTTCTTCGGGGTGATGCTGGACGCCGGCATCCTCCTGGCGCCCTCGCAGTTCGAGGCCTGGTTCCTGTCCGCCGCCCATGGGCCCGCGGAGCTGGACCAGACGCTCGCGGCCGCGCGACCCGCGTTCGCGGCGGCGGCCGGGCGATGACCGCGCCCAATCCGACGCGGGCCACCGGAGCGGGGCCGGCGACGGCCGTCGGCGTGGCAGCACCTCGTCCGGCCGATCCGCGGGCCGACCGCTTCCTGCGCGCGTGCCGCCGCGAGGCGGTCGATGCGACGCCGGTCTGGTTCATGCGACAGGCGGGTCGGGCGCTTCCCGAGTATCGCGCCATCCGCGAGCGGGCCACGCTGGTCGAGATCACTCGCGACGCGGCGCTCTGCGCCGAGGTCACGCTCCAGCCCGTCCGACGGCTCGGCGTGGACGCCGCGATCCTCTTCGCGGACATCACGACTCCCCTGGCCGGGCTGGGTGTCGACTTCGAGATCGTGGAGGGGCGCGGGCCGGTGATCGCCCGGCCGATCCGCAGCGCCGCCGACGTCGCGGCGCTCCGCCCGTTCGACCCGGAAGCCTCCGTAGGACCGCTCCTCGACGCGATCCGCCTGGTCCGGGCCGGGAGCCCGGTGCCGCTGATCGGGTTCGCCGGCGCCCCGTTCACGCTCGCCTGCTACCTCGTCGAGGGCGGTCCGTCGAAGGACTTCGCGAGGGCCAAGGCGTTCATGCGGGCCGAGCCGGCCGCGTGGGCCGCCCTGATTGACCGTCTCGCGGAGACGACCGTCTCGTACCTGTCGGCGCAGGTGGCGGCCGGTGCGCAGGCCGTCCAGGTCTTCGACTCGTGGGTCGGCGCGCTCGCCCCCCGCGACTACGTCCGCTCCGTTGCCCCGTGGATGGCCCGCATCTTCGAGGGTCTCCGGCCACTGGGCGTCCCGACGATCCACTTCGGGGTCGTCTCGGCGGGCATCCTCGCCCTCCAGGCCGCCGCGGGCGGCGACGTCATCGGCCTCGACTGGCGGATCGACCTCGACGCGGGATGGGACGTGGTGGGCCACGACCGCGGCATCCAGGGCAACCTCGACCCGAGCCTCCTCCTCGGCCCGTTCGACGCGGTCGCCGCCGATGCCCGGGCGATCCTCGACCAGGCCGCCGGACGGCCGGGCCACGTCTTCAACCTGGGGCACGGTGTCATTCCCGGCACCGACCCCGACGACCTCGCGCGCCTCGTCGAGGTCGTCCACGAGCACCTGGACCGGGGGCACGCAATCCACGAGCACACGGCAGGGCGCGACGCATGACCGCCGACGCCGTTGTGACGGCGGACGCCGTCCTTCTCATGGCTTACGGCAGCCCCGACCGGCTCGACCAGGTCGAGGCGTACTACACGGACATCCGGCGAGGCAGCCCGCCGCCGCCGCACCTGCTCGAGGAGCTGCTGGGCCGCTACCGCGCGATCGGCGGCGGCTCGCCGCTCTCGCGGATCGTCGAGGAGCAGCGTGTCGCGGTGGAGGCCGAGCTGGCCGCGCGCGGCCGGCCGATCCGTGTCTATGCCGGGATGCGCCACATCGAGCCACGCATCGGCCGGATCGTCGAGGGCATGGCCGACGACGGCGTGGAGCGCTTCGCCGCGATCGCGCTGGCGCCCCAGAAGTCGTCGAACGCGGCGGGCTACCGGCGCGCGGTGGACGCGGCACTCGATGCGATCGCGGCCCTCGGCGCGGCCGCGCCACCCGAGGCAGTCTTCGTGGATTCGTGGCACGACCAGCCGCGCTTCATCGAGGCGCTGGCGGAGACCACCCGCGAGGCGCTCGCGCGCTTTCCCGATCCGGCCACCGTGCGGGTGATGTTTACCGCCCACAGCCTGCCCGCTCGCGTCGTCGTCGAGGGCGACCCGTATCCGGCGGAGCTCGCCGCAACCGCCGCGCTCGTCGCCGGTCGGCTGGGCCTCGCGAGCCACGAGTTCGCGTTCCAGAGCGCCGGACGGACGGGCGAGCCGTGGCTGGGGCCGGACATCCTCGACGAGATCCGGCGGCTCGCTGCCGAGGGTGTCCGGGAGCTCGTGATCCGGCCGGTCGGCTTCGTCGCTGATCACCTCGAGGTGCTCTACGACATCGACATCGAAGCCCAGGCCGTCGCCCGATCGGTCGGCGTCCACATCGAGCGGGCCCGGTCCCTCAACACCGACCCGGTCTTCATCGCGGGTCTGGCCGACATCGCGGAGGCGGCCCTGGCCAGTCCCGGCCCGGGCCCCGCGCCAGGCACTGTGCCCGCGCCTCGGGCCGCGCCCGCCACGACCGCCGACTCCGCCACTGCCGCCGCCCCTGAGGCCGCGCCGACCCCGATCGCCTGACCCGACACGGGAGGAACCCACCATGATCGACCTCGCGAACCCCGCCCAGGCCCCGGCCCGGCCGGCGACCCACCCCGGCGGTCACCCGGGTGGGCACCCCGGCGCGCTCCTCGGCGTCGGTGCCGTGAAGCCGCGGGGCCTCGTCTACGACCGCGCGCCGATGCTCGTCTACTGGGAGACGACGCTCGCCTGCGGCCTCGCCTGCCGGCATTGCCGCGCGACCGCGGTGCCCGAGCGCAGCCCCCTCGAGCTCACCACGCAGGAGGGGTTCGGGCTCCTCGATCGCGTCCTCGGCTTCGGCGACCCGCTCCCGCACGTCGTCTTCACGGGCGGCGATCCGCTCCGTCGCCCCGACCTCGAGACGCTCGTCGCGGGCGCCACCGAGCGCGGGATCGGCGCCTCGCTCGCGCCGGCCGTCACGCCGGACCTGACGAAGGATCGCCTCGCGTCGCTGAAGGCGGCCGGCATCCAGACGATCTCCCTGAGCCTGGACGGCTCCTCGCCGGAGCTCCACGACGGCCTGCGGGGCGTACCCGGGACGTTCGCGATGACGATGCGGGCGGCCGAATGGGCCCACGAGGTGGGCCTCCCGATCCAGGTCAACACGCTCGTCACCGACACGACGCTCGACGATCTTCCCGCGATCTACGAGGTCGTGGGACGGATGGGGATCCTCCGCTGGAGCCTCTTCTTCCTGATCTCGGTCGGGCGGGGAGCAGTCCTGCAGGAGATCACACCGGCCCAGAGCGAGAAGCTCTTCGGCTGGCTCTACGACCTCTCGAAGGTCGCCCCGTTCCAGGTCAAGACGACCGAGGCGACCCATTACCGGCGGGTTGCGACGCGCCGGATGGAGCAGGACGGCCTGACCGACGAGGAGATCGTCCGCACGTCCGTCGGCCGGGGCTTCGGGATCCGCGACGGCAATGGGATCATGTTCATCTCCCACGACGGCAACGTCTTCCCGTCGGGCTTCCTGCCCCTCGCGGTGGGCAACGTCCGCACGGACGACATCGTGGAGCTCTACCGCGGGCACCCGGTCTTCACGGCGCTGCGCGACACGAGCCGGTACAAGGGCCGTTGCGGCGCGTGCCAGCACGTGGATCGCTGCGGCGGCTCGCGGGCCCGTGCATTCGCCTGGACCGGGGACTACCTGGAAGCCGATCCGCTCTGCCCGTTCGTGCCGGGCCGGGCCTGAGGCTTCCCAGCGACATGGCGGTCGTCGTCGCCGGGGGCGGCATCACGGGGCTCGCGGCGGCCTGGGAGCTGGCCAGCGCGGGGATCCCGGTGGACCTGTACGAGGCCTCCGACCGCCTCGGGGGCAAGATCCGCACGGAGTTGATCGACGGATTCCTCGTCGAGGACGGCCCCGACTCGTTCATCTCGTACCGCCCGGCCGCCGCCGTGCTCGCGCGCGAGCTGGGCCTGGGCGGCGAGATTATCGGCACGACCGATCCACGGACCGTCCACATCCGGACCGGCGGCCGCTTCGTGCCGCTCCCCGACGGGATCGGGCTCGTGCTGCCGACCAGGATGGCGCCGTTCCTGCTGACCGGGCTCTTCTCTCCGCTCGAGAAGCTGGCGATGGCCCGCGACCTCCTGCTCCCGCGGTCGCCCGCGGCGGAGGACATCTCGATCGGCCGATTCCTTCGCCGCCGGCTCGGCTCGGCACTCGTCGCACGCCTGGGTGATCCGCTGATCGGGGGCATCTACGGCGCATCCGTGGACGAGCTGAGCCTCGACGCGGTGGTCCCGCAGCTGCGCACGGCCGAACGGGAGCACCGGAGCCTCCTCCTGGCCAGCCTGGCCCA
>JADGQH010000039.1 GCA_017881985.1 Chloroflexota bacterium
GTCCGGCGCCGGGAGCGCCGTCCGGCGCGGGGCTGGCCTACGAGGTGCGGTTCGGGCCGCGGCGCTGCGCGGCGCCGACGCCCAGCACCTCGGTCCCGGCCTCGAGGACGTCCGCTTCCTCGCCCATCCCCACGTAGAGGAGCGGCGAGGTCAGGAAGAGATCCGCCGCCGCGAGCGTGGTCGCGATCGGCACGTTGTGCACGTTGCAGACGCGGAGGAGCGTCCGGATGTCCGGATCGTGCGGGTGCGCGCTCAGGGGATCCACGAAGAAGAGGACGGCGCGGATCTTGCCCTCGGCGACCATCGCTGCGATCTGCGCGTCGCCGCCGAGCGGGCCCGACAGCTTGGTCACCACGTCGAGCCCGACCTTCTCCGCGAGCAGGCGCCCGGTGGTCGCGGTGGCGTAGAGGTCGAACTGCGCCAGAACCTCGCGGTTGTACGTGGCGTAGGCCACGAGATCGGTCTTCTTCCCGTCGTGCGCGATCACGGCGAGGCTTGGTCGAACAGGCATGGATGACTCCGGGAGATGCGATCAGGAATGCCCCGAGTCTACCCCTCGTGGCTCATTCGGAACGTCCGTGACGAGCGTCCGATCGGGCCGTCAGCCTCGCCGGGTGCAGCGGATCGCCCAGCGACCATCCAGGTCCTGGTGGGCGCCGGCGATCCTCCCGGCCCGCAGCAGCTGCCCGAGCGCGCTCGCCGGACGAGCGGGCGATTCCCCGAGCAGGCGCCGGATGGAACCCTCTGCGTTCGCCTGCGAGGGCGTGATCTCCAGGCCGGGCTCGCCGCAGGCGAGGTCCTGGAGCAGCTCGTTCACCCGGGCAAGGTCGTCGTCGGAGATGGTGGTCGGGCTCCGCCGGACCGCGCCCTTCCCGGCAGCGACCGGCTCGGCGGGCGCGGGTGGTTCGACCGTGGATCCGGTCACCCCGTCGGGCCGCGCGGTGCCGTTGGGATGCCGGCGATTGGCGAAGGGAAGGACGGGGCCCTTGCCCGGGACGTTCGCTCGGACCTCGGCCGGGACGGCGGCGGCAAACGCCTCGAAGCAGGCATCCTCGTACTCCTCCGCGGCGTCGGTCGACGCCCACCAGACGCGCGCGCGCCCGAGGTTCGTGAGTGCCTTGAGCCACTGCCCCGCGGCGTGCGGGCGCGCGTCCCCGAGCGGCGTGCGGTAGAAGGCGTCGACGCGACGCGCGATCGACTTCCCGGTGCTCCCGATGAAGACGATCGGCTCCCCGGGGAGCCACCACGCCGCGAGGCGTGCGGCGAGCCCCTTGCCCGTCGGCCGCTCGCCGTCGACCGCGAGCGTCGACACGCGGCTGAGCCACGTCCCGACCGCCGAGATGTCGACCGGTGCGCGCTCCGGCATCGCCGGCAGCTCGACGATGTAGATGCCCGGGCCATTGGCACGGACCGGGCTGCCCCAGACGACGGGCCCGTCGGCGCTCAGCCCGACGCTTCGAAGGAGTTCGACGGCGGTGATCGGCATACCCGGATGGTACGGCGCGGACCGCCCTGCCGGCCGGGCTTCCTCCCAGCCTCGAGGGGACGAGCTCGGCTGCCCGGCACGGTCACCCCGCGATGACGGCTCCGAGCGCGTCCGCGAACGGCCCGACGGTCGCAGAAGTGAAGCCCGCCACGTTGATCCGGCCGCGGCCGACGACGTAGACGGCATGCTCCTCGCGGAGGCGCGCCACCTGCTCGAGGCTGAGCCCGAGGAGCGCGAACATCCCCCGTTGCGTCGCGATCGGGGCCCAGTCGCCCGGGATCCCGCGCCCCGTGATCGCCTCGACGAGCGCCGCCCGATTTGCCTTGATCCGAGCCCGCATCCCGGCGAGCTCGACCTCCCACTGCGCACGCAGGGCCGGATCCGCCAGGATCGTCGTCACGATGTCGCCACCATGCGATGGCGGGTTCGAGTAATTGGACCGGATGGCGACCTTCACGTGCGACTGGGCCGCCGCAGCCTGCCCGGCCGATCCGGCGACGAGGAGCAGGGCGCCGACTCGCTCGTTGTACAGGGCGAAGCTCTTCGAGAACGACGTCGACACGAGGAGCTCCAGGCCCGGCCGGAGCAGCCCCTCCATCCAGTCGGCGTCCTCGCGCAACCCATCGCCGAATCCCTGGTAGGCGAAGTCGACGAGCGGCAGGAGCCGCCGGTCCTCGACGAGGTCGCCGATCTTTCGCCAGAGCTCCGGCGAGGGATCGACACCGGTCGGGTTGTGGCACGAGCCATGGAGCAGGACGACGTCGCCCGGGGACGCCTCGCCGAGCGCCGCCAGCAGGGCAGCCTCGTCGATCCGCCGGCCCGTCGGATCCGTGTACGGGTACTCGCGAATGCGGAAGCCGGCCGCCAGGAACAGCTGCGGGTGGTTCGGCCAGGTGGGCTGGCTCATCCAGATCGTGCCGCCCGACCCGGTCTGGCGGAGGAAGTCGGCCGCGACCCGGAGGCCGCCCGTCCCGCCGGGCGTCTGGCTGACGGCGACGCGACCCGAACGCACCACCTCGTGGTCCGGCGTGAAGACGAGGTCGCGGACGGCGTCGCGGAAGGCTGCCTCGCCGTCGATGGGGCGATAGAGCTTGGTCCGCCCGGCGGCGAGGATCCGCCGCTCCGCCTCGGTCACGGATGGCAGGACCGGCGTCGTCCCGGTCTCGTCCACGAAGACGCCCGACGACAGGTTGATCTTGCCGGTCCGCGTGTCGGCGCGGGCGGCCTCGGCCAGGCCGAGGATCGAGTCGGGCGGGGCGGGGACGCGGGCGAGCGACGGAAGGGCCACGGCTCGGTGCTCCTGGGTACGGATGGACGCCGCGAACGATACAGGGGCGCGGGGCTGCGATGCCTCGGCCGCGGCGGGCCGAACGCGGCGGGCGGGACGCGGCGGGCCCGTGCAGCGGCCGGTGCCTCTCGGCCGCCGATCCCGGCCGCGGGGACGGCTGCCCGGCCGTCGTCGGCGCTGCTAGGCTTGCGACCGATGCGCCTTCTCGCCCTGACCTGCGAGGTTCTCGCCCGCTCCGTCTACCTGTGCGCGGCGCGCTCGCGGCACGTGGTGGACGTGCGGTTGAACCGGCGCGGCCTCCACGACGACCCGCCGAACCTCCGCGCGCTCCTCCAGGCGGAGATCGACGAGATCGGCTCGCCGTACGACGCCGTGGTCCTCGCCTACGGGCTCTGCGGCGGTGCGACGGCGGGCCTCCGGGCGGGCACGATCCCGCTGGTCGTGCCGCGCGCCCACGACTGCATCACGCTCTTCCTTGGCGACCGGGGGCGCTACCAGGCCGAGTTCGCGGCGAACCCGGGCACCTACTGGTACATCCAGGACTACCTGGAACGGACCGACGACGGAAGCGCGTTCGGCGGGGTGGGGGCGGTATCGGACGCGTCCGCGCTCGAGACGTACCGCGAGTACGTGGCGAAGTACGGCGAGGACAACGCGGCCTATCTGATGGAGGCGCTGGGCGCCTGGAGCTCGCACTACGACCGCGCCGCGTTCATCGACATGGGCGTTGCGGCGCCGGAGGCGGCCGCGGCGGCGGCGACACGGGCGCGCGACGACGCCGACCGGCGCGGCTGGCGCTTCGCGAAGCTCACCGGCGAGCTGCTCCTGATCCGGGGCCTCATCGAGGGCGCCTGGAATCCGGCGGACTACCTGGTCCTGCAGCCGGGCGAGCGGCTGGCGATGTCGTACGACGAGAGCGTGATCCGGGCCGAGCCGGTCCCGTCGGCCCCCTGACGGCCCGTCGCTCGCTACCTCGACGCGACTCCGTCGACAGGCCTGCGCCGACGCTCGTCCTCGGTTGTCAGCCCGCGCGGAGCGCCTGCCGGGCCGCCTCGACGGCCGACGCCGCGTCGGACGCGTAGCCGTCGGCGCCGATCATGTCGGCGAAGTCCTGGGTCACCGGGGCGCCGCCGACGATCACCTTGACGTCGCCGAGGTCGGCCGCGTGGATCGCGGCGACGACGTCCCGCATGCCGACCATCGTGGTCGTGAGCAGGGCGCTGATCCCGACGAGGTGGGCGTCGTGCTCCCGGGCCGCCTCGACGAAACGTTCCGGCGTGACGTTGGTGCCGAGGTCGATCACCTCGATGTTGGCGCCCTTCCACATCATCCCGACGAGGTTCTTGCCGATGTCGTGGAGGTCGCCCTTGATCGTTCCGATGACCGCGGTGTGCTCGGGACGGATCCCGGCCTTGACGAGGACCGGCTCGAGGACGGCCGTGGCCTCCTTCATCGCGCGGGCGGAGATAAGCATCTCCGGCACGTAGATCTCCTGGCACTGGAACTTCGCGCCGATCACCTCCATCGCCGCGGTCATCGCGCCCAGCACGGTCCGGGGGTCGAGGCCTTCCTCCACCGCTTCCCGGGTGATCGTGACCGCGGTCGCACGGTCACCCGCCTCGATCGCTGCCGTGAGTGCCGCCAGGTCCGCCATCCGTCGTCTCTCCCGTTGTCCCGTCGTTGTCTCGTGTTGGCCCGTTTCGCTGCTCTCGGGGTCGCTCGGCCGGGCGTCCGTCAGGCGAGCTCGCCGGCGCGGAACGCCACCAGGAACGCGCCGCCGTACGGATCGGCGCCGGTCAGCAGGTCGGACGCCAGCCGGTACGGCCGTGCCTCCCGATCGAGCGCGGCGATCCGCCCGAGGTCGTTGGCGAGCGGGTCGATGATGCCGCTGTCCGCCCCGGCGGCCGCGGCGAGGTCGATGAAGACATCGTTGAGGAGCCGGCGTGCCGGCAGCCCGTAGCTGACGTTCGAGAGGCCGCCCGTCAGGTGGATCCCGGCCCCGAACGCGGCCCGCAGCCCGCGGACGGCGTCGAGGAAGAACCCGCCGACCTCCGGGTCGACCGCGACCGGCAGCACGAGCGCGTCCACGTGCAGGGCGTCGAGGCCCAGGCCCCGCGTGGTTGCCGCGTCGACGAGCGCGCGACCGTTCGCGACCCGCTCGTCCGCGTTCGCCGGCATCGATCCCGCGCCGGTCGCCGAGAGGACCACGTCGCAGCCCTCCGCCGCGGCGAGGTCCAGCACGTCCATCCGGTCGAGCGCTGCGGAGTTGAGGAGCGGGGCGCCGGCCCGGCGGGAGGCGGCGGCCAGGCCAGCCCGGAGCACGGCCGCCGACGACGAGTCGAGCGCGAGCGCGACGTCGGTCGCGTCCTCCACGGCTCCGACGATCCAGCGCATCGCGTCGATCCGGCCCTCGACGTCGGTCGTCACCTCGTCGACGTTGAGGTCGAGGAAGTGCGCGCCCGCGGCAGCCTGTCGGCGCGCCATCGAGCGGAGGTAGGCGCGTCCGAGCGCGGCGAGCCCGGGGTCGTCGCCCATCCCGGCGAGCACGGCCGCCTTGACATGCTTCACGCGCTGCTTCGGGCCTTCGGGTCCGTCGAGCGCCGTGTCGGGAACCGGCAGGAGCCGCTCCGCGCCGGCCTCGTCGGCGAACGGGAGCGCCGGCCGTCCGTCGGCGAGCGCGACAACGCGAGCACCGCCGCGCAGGACCACGCGCGTCGCGTGGATGTTCTCGCCGATGACGATGAACGGGCCGCCGGCACGCTGGGTCATGGGGTTCCCTTCGCAAAGTGGTCGCGCTCGAGGAAGGTGTTCGCCCAGGCGCTCGTCCGCCGGAGGCGATTGTCGACGATCACGGGCTGGCGCTCGAGCATCGCGAGCTCCTCGCCGTACGGCTTGAGGCGCTCGTATGCGCGGACCCAGACGCAGCGCCGCGGGAGGACCTCGCAGATGCCGTCGTGGGACCCGCCGCAGGGACCGTTGCGCTCGCCCTTCGGGCACTGGGATTCCGGGCAGAGGTAGGCGACGTCGGGCAGCGAGCAGTCGCCGCAGTCCCGGCAGTCGTAGAGCGGCACCTTGACCGCCTGCTCGAGCACGTGCAGCGGCCGCCCGAGATGAGCCCGTTCGAGCCGCTCGTAGACGCGACCGGCCGCGCGGAAGCCGGGCGTCCCGGGTGCGAAGACGACGCGATGCGCGAGGCGGTTCGCCTTGTACCAGGGCGATGCCCGACGACGCGCCCGACCGCGCGCACGGGGCGTAAGCGTGCGGGCGTACCCGGGTGCGAGCTCGTCGGTCGCGAGCCCCGTCGCCGGGTCCCCGGCGAAGAGGCGGAAGCTGCCCTTCGGCGCGTAGGCGATCTCGCGCGCGAGAGCCCGCCAGTCGTCTGGTGCGTAGGACGCGGCGGTGTCGAGCACCCGCGCCACGTCGGCCGCCGGCAGGTTGCCGGCCAGGTAGACGCCCCGGAAGCCGAGGCCGCGCGCGATCGCGACCTGCCGTGCGGCGAGATCGAGGAAGAACGCCCGGCCCTTGTCCGCTGCCGCCGCCTCGCGCTCGGCGACCGCGAGCAGCTCGTCCGAGACCACGCAGCCCGGGATCCGGTTCGCGTTGAAGAGGCGGGCGACTGTCCGCGACAGCACGTAGACGTTGGCGAGCGCCGGGATGCGCAGGTCGGCCCGGCGCATCCAGCGCAGGAGCTCGTCCCATGCCCGCGCGTCGTAGCCGAGCTGGGGAATGACGAAGTCCGCGCCGGCCCGCACCTTGAGGGCGAGCTTGAGGTACTGCGGGACCAGCTCGGCCTCGAGGCGCTTGAAGGGCGAGACGGCACAGCCGAGGTAGAAGCCCGGCTGCGGGGGGTCGGCCGCGGAGGCGCCGGTCGAGCCCCCGTTCGAGCCCCCGTCGACCAGGTCGCGGTAGAGCGCGAGGAGGCCCACCGAGTCCACGTCGAAGACCGGCCTCGACAGGCCCTCGAAGCCCTCCACCGGGTGGTCACCGGAGACGGCCAGCACGTTCTGGACGCCGCGTCGCTCCAGCTCCCAGGCGAGGGACAGGAGCCCGTTGCGGCTGCGGTCGCGGCAGGCGACGTGGACGATCACGTCCTGCCCCCGCGCCAGGAACTCCTCGGCGAGCAGCGTGGGACGGGCCATCGCATGGCCGCCGGCGTTGTCGGTGATCGAGATCGCGGCGATCCGCGGGTCGTCGACGAGCGCGTGCGCGGCGGCGAGTCCCGCCCGTCCGGCCTTGTCGGCCACGGGCCCACGCCACGGGACGAGCTCGGTGACCGCCACGAACTCATCGCTCGTGGCGAGGCGCTCGCGGAGCCCGGGCTTCGTCGCGCTCACGCGGGAATCCCCGCGGTTGATGCGGGAATCCCCGAGATCGACGGGGGAGTCGCCGCCGCTGCCAGCGGCTCGAACCGGCAGCCGTCTACGAACAGCTCGAAGAAGTCGGGCTCGGCCTCGAGCTCAACGTGCTCGATCCGCGCGACCCGTGCCGCCAGCCGCGCCCGGGCGGCGCGCGAGAGGAGCAGCGCCTTCGCCCCCCGGACCGACGCGTTGCCGTGTCGCACGACCCGCTCGGGGTGGACCTGCGGGAGGAAGCCGATCGCGATCGCGTTCGGGACGTCGAGCGACGAGGCGAACCCGCCTGCGAGATCGAGCCGCGCGAGGTCGGCCGCAGCCAGCCCGAGCATGCGCAGCAGGACCTGCATGCCGACCGCGTTGGCGGCCTTCGCCTGGGCGAGGTGGCTCGCGTCGGCGCGCGAGAACGTGATCCGGCGCTCCGGCACGACCGTCACCTCGGAGGTCCCGTCCGCGAACCCGCCCCGGGCGTTCATGGCGCCGGTCCGGCGAAGCTCGGCGAGGAGGTCCACCAGCCCCGAACCGCAGATCCCCTCGGGCTCGACATCCCCGATCGTCCGCACGACGAACGCCCCGTCGACGCTGCGGACGGACTCGATCGCGCCCTCGGAGCCCGGCATCCCATGGCGGATCAGGCCGCCCTCGAACGCCGGGCCAGCAGGGCACGAGCAGGCGAGGGTCCGCTGCCCGTCGGTGAGGATCACCTCCGTGTTCGTGCCGACGTCCACGAGCATCCGCGGGAGCCCGGCCGGCTCGCCGTCCATCGCGACGAGATCGGCGGCCGCGTCCGCCCCGACATGGCAGGCGATCAGCGGCGCGCCCCAGACCCGGGCGCGCGGATGGACCAGGAAGCCGAGCTCGTGGGCGCGGCGCTCGATCGCCGTGGAGGACGTCTCGCCGGCGCGCCAGGCCACCTCGGTCGTCGAGCGGTACGGGGTCCGCCCGATCGGCGCCACGTCCAGGCTGAAGGCGAGATCGCGCATCGTCGCGTTGCCCACGACGACGACCTCGACGACCTGGTGGCGGTCGACGCCCCAGGCTGCGTACAGGCGTGTCAGCTCATGGTTGAGCGCGCGCCGCAGCGCCCGCCGCAGCTCGCCCGGGTGCTCGTCGTCGTACGTGATGCGGGCCATGACGTCGCTGCCGCCGAAGCGCTGCGGGTTCTCGAAGGCGGCCGCTGCGAGCGCCTCGCCCGACGCGAGGTCGACGAGCTCGAGGACGACCGTCGTGGTGCCGACGTCGAGGGCCATCCCGAGCAGTCGACCGAGCGCCGGGCCCAGGTCGTCGAGCGGGGCCCCGTCATCCCCGAGGAGCCGCACGCGCCCCTCGATGACCCGCGCCGCGGGATCCACCTCGAGCGGGGGCCCGTCCGGCGGCATGAAGATGCGGAGACGCCGGCGGAGGACCGCGAACTCGATGTCGGTATCGCCGCGCTCGACGCCCGCGCGGCATGCGAGCCGGTAGCCCGGACGCAGGAACGCCTCCTCGGGGCCGGGCGCGGTGAGGGCCTCGCCGCCCGCGGTGACCTCGACGATGCACTCGTGGCAGCGCCCGGACCGACGGCACGAGGCGGGCACGACAAGCTCCAGCTCATCGGCCGCGTCGAAGAGCGTCCGCCCGGGAACGAGGGGGACGCGGTGCCCGGCATGGACGAGGTCCGGCGCCATCTCCATAGGATAGGTCCGGGCGGAGCCGCGACGGCGAGAGGATCGGCCCCTCGCGTGGCGCCATTCGGCACATGGTCGAGCCTCGGCGGGTGGGGTCCAGGGGTGCGTCGCCGGTCCGCCCGGCCGGCCGGAACGGTCGCCCGGCCGGCCGGGGTCCGTCGAAACCCGAGCGGCGTGTTGGCGGGAACGCGTGCGCGGGGTCTTGACCGTACGCTCCGTGCGGTGATACTTACCGTTCATGGAGATGAACCCACGCGCTCTCGACGTCCTCGGTGATCCCACCCGCCGCGCGATCGTGGACCGGCTTCGCCGCGGGCCGTCCCCGGTCGGCCGGCTCGCGGATGGAATGCCGGTCAGCCGCCCGGCGGTCTCGCAGCATCTGACCGTCCTCAAGACCGCCGGGCTCGTGAGCGAGCACCGGGAGGGCACGCGCCGGATCTACCGGCTGGAGCCGGCAGGGATCGAGGAGCTGCAGCGCTGGGTCGAGGGCCTCGTCGTCGACGCGCGCCGCGGCCGTGCCGACGCCGTCCGCGTGGAGGTTCCCGCGCCAGCGGCGGTCGCGGGCCCGGGTCCTCGAGCCGAGACCAAGGCGGACCGAGCGGCCGCCCGGGAGGACGGCGGCAAGAAGAAGCGCGGGAAGAAGCGCGCCGGCAGGAAGTAGGCGCACGCTTGCACGCGGCTGCCCTCCTGGATGCCCCGGGTTCTACGCCCCGATCGGCAGCGCGCCGTCAGCCCGGGGACAGCTCGCCGACGATCCATGCGGCGAGCGACCGGGCGCACGCCACCACTTCGGCGAGCGCGACGTGCTCGTTCGCGGCGTGGGCAACCCGGACGTCGCCGGGGCCGAACAGGACGCACGGCGTTCCGCCCTCGTTGACCAGCAGCCGCATGTCGGAACCATAGGGAACGCCGACGAGCGGCGGCCGATGGCCCATGACGGCGCCGGCCGCGTCCGCCAGGCCGGCAGCGAGCGGGTGCCCGGCCGGCACCTCGCAGGACGAGAAGCGTCCGCCCCAGACATCGAGCGTGGCCGGGTGGTCGCGAAGCCAGGGATCAGCGGCACATGCGGCGTCGATCACGGCCCGGAGCTCCACCTCGGCCCCGGCCGCGGTCTGGCCCGCCCGGACGCCGTAGCGTCCCTCGGCGACGAGCCGGTCGGGCAGGCTCGACGGCCAGTCGCCGCCGTGGACCGTCCCGATCATCGTGGCATACGGGAGCCCGAGCACGCGCATCTCGGGCCGTGTCTCGGACGCGTTGCGGGCATCCTCGTCCGCGCGGAGCGCGGCATGCAGCAGCTCGAGATTGTCGAGCGCGGAGACGCCCTCGCGGCGCGTCGACGCATGGGCGGCACGACCCGGGACGGTCAGGCGGAACGTGATCGCGCCCGCGGACACCGTGACGATCTCGAGCCGGGTGGGCTCCGGGATGACGGCCGCGTCGCCCACGTAGCCGGCCCGGATTGCGGCGAACGTGCCGGCCCCGCCGTCCTCCTCCGACGGGACCCCGACGAGAACCACCTCGCCCGCGAGCCCCGACGCCCCGACGGTCGTCGCGACCGCCCGGATCGCGGCGAGCGCGGCGACCAGGCCGCCCTTCATATCGCAGGTTCCGCGGCCGAATACGCGGCCGTCGCGGATCTCGGGCGCGAACGGCGGCGTCGTCCAGGTCGCCGGGTCGCCTGGCGGCACCACGTCGGTGTGCGCGACGAGCAGGAGCCGCTTCCCCGGCACCAGGCCCTGGAGCGTCCCGGCCACCAGCGGCAGCACCGCGCGAGGGACCTCCATCCCCGGGAATGCGGGATCCGTCGCAAGGGCTGCCGGGTCGGCGTCCCACGCCTGCAGGCCGAGGCCCGCCCGCTCGAGGGCCAGCGCGAGATGGTCGCGGGCCGCGGTCTCGTCGCCCGTGACCGACGGGATCGCGCAGAGCTCGATGAGGTCGTCGGCGACGGCCGCGGGATCGACCGCCTCGGCCGCGATGCGCTGCGACGAGCGGAGCCGGACCGGGTCGGCGTGCCGGTTGCCGGCCGCGGGGCGGTCGGTCATTCGAGCCGGAGGATCGGCCGGGTCAGGCAGGTCGGGCCGCCCGAGCCGTTGATCCCGATCTCCTGTGCCGCGTACGCGTGGACCTCGCAGCCGGCGGCCTCGAGTGCGCGTCGCGTGACCGGGTTGCCATCCGCCACGACGCAGACGCCGGGCCGGACCGCGAGGACGTTGCAGCCGAGGGTGGGGAGCTCCTCGTCGGGGACGGTGATCAACCGGATCCCGAGGTCGCCGAGGAGCTCCCAGAGCCCGGCCGGCAGGAGGGGCAGGTAGACGACCGCGAGGTCATCCGCGACGGGCGAGATCACGGACAGGAGATGGAGCAGCTCGGCAGGCCCCCGCCAGAAGGGGACGTCGAAGACGCGGACGTCGCCCCCGACGATCGCCGCGAGCTGCCGCGACCCGGCGTCGTTGGTGCGGAGCGTCCTCGCGATGCAGAAGAGGTCGGGCCGAAGCCAGAACGTGTCCCCGCCGTCGACGGTCCCCGGCGCCCGAACCCGGCCCAGCGTCGGGATTCCGCGAACGTTCATCCACCGCTCGAGCTCGGCCTCCTCACCGCGCCGGGTCGGCTTGCCGGAGCGGAGGGGGATGGCGCCCCGATCGGTGACGAGGAGGGGGTCGAACGTGTACGCGAGGTCCGGGTGCCAGGAATCCGACCCCAGCTCGTGGACGACGACGCCCAGCCGCCGCAGCAGCGCCACGAACGCATCGTGCTCGCCCCGCGCCCGCTCGAGGTCGACGGCGTGGAGGAAGCCGTTCGCCGGGTCGTCGAACGCCCGACCGAAGGCCCGCCCAGGGCGCTGGACGAGGACGTCGACGAGCGGCGCGGTCATCGACCGGGCGCCGTACGCGGAGAACGAGACGGGCAGAGCGAGCTGGCCGGACATCGCATCCAACGATAGCGCCCGGATCCGCGTCCGGGCGGTACACTCTCACCCCGGTCGGCGATCGCACCGGTTCGGCTCAGGAGAGGAACGGATGACGAAGCACTCGAAGCGCGAGCGCGAGCGGCGCGCCGAGGAGACGGAGCGGGTCAAGCAGATCGAGGCCGCGTGGATCGGCAGCCTCCCGCCTGCCGTCGCCAAGGCGTTCGCGACGAGCGTCGAGGCGGCGCGCGCGCGTGGCCCCGAGCCGCGCCGACCGGACATGGCGCCCGGGACGCTCCCGCGGCCGCCACGCCCCGGCCACGAGCCGAAGGTCAAGGAGCGGGAGCCCGCGCGCGGTCGTCGCGAACGGTGATCCCGTCCCGCGCGATGACGCGGGATGCTGCACTCGGTGCCCGCGCCTGACGGCCCCGTCCGCGGGACGCCCGGGCCTCAGCGGGTGACGTGCTCGACGAGTCGGCCCACCTGGTAGCCGACCGCCGCGGCCTCCCGGGCCAGGAGCACGCTCAGCTCGTCAGCCGCGATCACGCGCGCGGTCGAATCCACGGCCGTCGCGCCCGCGGCCGCGGCGCCCGCGGCTGTCGCGCCAACGGCCCCGGCCGCGTCTCCGGCAGGTCCCAGGCCGACCTCGACTGCGGCCACCACGACGGTCCAGCGGAGCGCCCGCTCGAACGATTCGCGGTTGACATAGGCGATCCCGTCATGGCGGTTGACGCCGAGCCAGCGGCCGAGATCGTCGTCCGCGAACCACGCACGGACCAGCCGGCCGGCGCGCTCCTCCTCCGGAGCGGCGAGGGCCGCGTCCCCGGGCCGCGCGAGCAGGTGGCGCACGGCCTCCACCGTCCACCACGCGGCGCCCTCGTCGAGCCCCCGCCAGCGATAGGCGTCTGCCATCACCCGGCCGAGGCTCGCCCGGTCGAACCAGCCGCGGGCTCGACGCGCCGAGTCGTCGGGCTCCAGGATGCCGCCGAGCGCATCGGCCACGAGCCAGCCCAGGAGCGCGCCCCACGTGGCGGTGTCGGGCGGCAGGGCGTCGGCGACCGCCGTCCGGGCGTGGGCAAGCGCCGCCGCCTCCGCGGGCTCCCCGGCCGCGGGGCCGGGTCGGCGACCCGATCCCGGGTCCGTTGCAAGCAGGAGCGCGCTCCGGAGCCGCGCGCCGAAGCGCGACGCGAGCGCATCGATCGCCCCGTCGTCCACGATCGCGTGCGTCACGGCACGGGCACCCCGGAGCGCGTCCGCGCAGCGGGCTGCGGCCGAGGCCGCGATCGCGTCGAGGTCGGGGAGGGCGAGCGGGGGCTCGGCGGTCGGGGATGCCGGCGCCTGCTCCGAAGCGGCTGCATCCGATGCGCCCGGGGCCGGGTGCGTCGGAGATGCCGCCGGGAATCCGCCCGGTTCGCGGGGCATGACCGACGTGGCAGGCAACGCGCCGGAGACCGCTTTCGCCGCGCGGGCATGCCCGGCGAGCGTTGCCCCGACCGCGTCGACGATGTCGCGGAGCTGGCCCTCGTTCATCACGATGGCGACCGCGTCGTGGAGCGGGCGGAGGCGCCGCTCGGCGAGGGCCGCCTCGACGCTGGGCACGCCAGCGCCTGCGAGCTCGTCGGCGAGCGCCCGGTATTCCGCCGCGGCCTCGCCGGCGACCTCGCGCCAGCCGAGGTAGACATGCGTGGCGTACGCGTCGAGGACGACCCGGAACCCGTGGGCCCGCAGGTCGGAGATCTCGCGGACGTGCTCCAGCCCGGCGAGCACGTCGCGGTAGACCACCACCGCCCCGGGCGCGTCGGCCAGGCCCAGGCCCTCTGCGAGCGTGGCCCGGACCAGGCGCTTCTCGCCGTCGGCGCCCTTCTCGGCGAACGCGACGCTCTGCCGGATCCGGCCGTGCATCGACCCGAACCGGTTGTGGTAGACGACGAGCGCGCGGTCGTCGCCGCTCCGGTTCGAGTAGGCGAAGACATCCTCGTTGACATGACCGCCGTCGTCGATCACGTCGTACAGGCGGAAGTCGCGGACCTCGGCGAAGAGCCGGCGGCGGTGGAGGAGCGGGAAGATCTGCCACTCGTGACGGCTCACGAGCCCCTCGTTCGGGCGCTCGTCCCAGTAGGCGCGGCGGAACTCCATGCCGTACTTCTCGGCGAAGCCCTCCACCTGGCCGTGCCCGAACATGGGCAGGCCGGGCATCGTGGACATCACGGTGGCGATCCCGAAGTACTTGTCGCCGGTCCCGAACTGTTCCACGGCGGTCTTCTCGTCGGGGTTGTTCATGAAGTTGACGTAGCGCTTGAGGATCTCCGGGTCGAACTCGAGGGTGTTCTTGACGACGAGGCGATACTCGGCGTTCTTCTCGTCCCGGAGCATGTTCATGAAGGCGCTGTTGTAGACGCGGTGCATGCCCAGCGTCCGGACGAAGTAGCCCTCCATGAGCCAGAACGCCTCTGCCAGGAGGAGCGTGTCGGGCACTTCCGCGGCGACGCGGTCCACGACCTCGCGCCAGAACTCGACGGGGATCGCGGCGTCGAACGCCTCCTTCGACATCGCCGATTCAGCGCGTGAAGGGATCGCGCCGCCCTGCCCGGGCTCCGGGTACCAGAGCCGCTCGATGTGCTTCTTGGCGAGGGTCATGGCGGCGTCGAAGCGGATGATCGGGAAGCGCCGGGCGACGGCCAGGATCGTCTGGATGACGGCCTCGCGGACGTCGGCGCGGAGGTAGTCGAGCTGCGCGGTGTCGTTCCACGGCATGCTCGTTCCATCGTTGCCGTGGTAGACGTAGCGCACGTGGCCGGACCCGCGGTCCTCGCGCTTGAAGACGACCGCCGCGTCGGTGGCGTCCCAGTAGTGGTCCTCGAGGTAGACGCCCACGCGCGGGTCGTCCGAGAGGTCAGGGCCGCTGAAGCTGTATGCGGGGTATGGCGCGTCCGGCCGCGAGAGGAACCAGTCGGGGTGCTCCATCACCCACCGCGAGTCGATCCCCATGTGGTTCGGGACCATGTCCGACGCGAGGCGGATGCCTCGCGCCCAGGCGCGGTCCCGCAGGTTCGAGTAGGCGGCCTCGCCGCCGAGGTCTTCCGCGATGGCATAGTCGCGCAGGGAGTAGGCGGACGCCACGGCGTCGGGGTTCCCGCGGCGCTGCTTGATCCGCTGCGACGCGAGGCTGCGCTCCCAGAGCCCGATCAGCCAGAGCCCGCCGAACCCCCAGCGCGCGAGCCGGTCCAGCTCCTCGTCGGGGATCTCGTCGAGGCGCCCGATCGGGCGCCCGTACGACTTCGAGAGCTGGTCCAGCCACACGTAGGTGCTCTTGGCCATGAGGACCGCGCGCGGCATCCACGCCTTGTCCTCCGAGAAGCGCTCGGGTTCCACATCCAGCTCCCCGAAGTCGGGTGGTTCGGCGGCGGCGCCCCCGCCGGGGCCGCCATGGAAGCGGAGCCAGAGGGCGCGCTCGTCCTCGGCCGCGATGTCGATGCCCATGACCAGCCGGTCCAGCAGCGCCCCGAAGCGGTCCCCGAGCGCCGCGGCGAGGAAGGCGCCCCAGTGGGCGCGGATCCAGCGCAGCTGGCCGCCCAGGCTCGTCGGCTCCGCCACGGCCGGCGCGCGCAGCATGGTCACGAGGTCCTGGCTCTGGGGCCCGAACGGCGTTCGCAGGGCGAAGAAGCGACCGATCTCCGCGATGACGGCCCGGTAGCGCGTGGCGGACGCCAGGTCGGCGTCGTCGAACAGCTCGCGGAACGGGTCCGCGGCCGGGTTCACGTTGGCGAGCCAGCAGTTCGCGAGCTCCTCGAGGGCGACCTCCCGGTTGGGCGTGCCTTCCGTCTCGCCGGCCAGGTACTCGAGGGGCGTCAGCTCCCCGCGGTGGACGGCGAGCGGCGGGAACCGCGTCGTGAACCGGGCGAGCGTCGCGTCGACGGCGTCCGCGCCGAGGACCTCGTCGAGGTGGTCGAGCGCGTCGTCGATCGCCTCCGGGTCCTCCTGCTCGCGGTAGATGCCGACGACGGCGTGCAGGATCTCGTCGACGAGGCCGAGCGCGTTGAGGTCGCCCGGGCTGATCGTCGCGTCGGCCACGCCATCGGCGCGCCGGCGCGCGGTCATCTCCGCGGCCAGGCCCCGGACCGCTCGCAGGTTCGCCAGGATGACGTTCCCCGACAGCTCGAAGAGCGTCTCGTTCAGGCGGTAGCGGGCCCGCGCCTCGGACGACACGTGGAACTCGCGCCGGCTCATGGAGTCACCGGGATGCCGTACAGGCGGATCTCGCTGATCGCGGCCTGCGTGGTGGGGCTCCCGGCCGCCGGGGTCTTCTTCGCCGGGTACCAGTCGAGGATCGCGATCCGGAGACGGGTCACGCCGACGATCCCGAGCTCCGGGGGGATGTCGACGCGCTGGGATCCATACACGTCGACGAGCTTGAGCGGGATCGGCGTCTCGGAATCGAAGCGGAGCGTGACGTCTTTGGGCCGACGGTTGCCGGCAAAGTAGTCCTGCGTGCGCTGCCAGCCGTTCCACAGCTGGACGCGCGTCACGGCGGCGGGCGCGAATGTGACCTCGATCCACTGGTCGGACGGATCCGTTCCGCCCGTCTTCCAGGCCGTGGTCTGGTCGTTGTCGATTGCGGCCGACGCGGGATGGCCCGCGAGCGACGACGAGGCGGTTGCGGCGGTCAGGGTCAGCCCGATCGAGGGGCCCGGCGGGAGCGTGGCGGGGGCGGCGGACGGCGCAAACGAGGCGCCAGCCGCGGACGCTGCGGCTGCCGAGCCGCTGGGGAGCGCAGCGCTGGCCGCGGCCGAGCCGTCCGACGCCACCGGCGCCGA
>JADGQH010000040.1 GCA_017881985.1 Chloroflexota bacterium
CGTATCGAGCTCGATCGACGTCGCCGGGCTCCGACTCGACATCGTGGAGTCGGCGCCAGCGCCCGCGTCGGCGCCTCGTCTCGCGCGACGGTCCGCGCCTGGCCGGGCCAGCGGCCGGCTCGAGGTGATAGCGCCTGGCCCCGCGACGTCGCTCAGCGCAGAGCGGGTCCTCGCGGCGGCCGACGCGACGGGCTCCACCGGCTCCTCCGGCTCCCCGACACCCGCGGCACGCTTCCTGGCGCTGGGATGGGCGACCATCGACCTCGAGCGGGCCGCATCGACGTGGCCCCACGTGCGCTGGGAGGCCGCGCCGCGTGACTCGCTGGTCGGGGCGAGGGCCCTTGTCGGTCGAGCCGGTATGGACGCGGCCGCGATCGTGCTCCTTGAGCCCGACACGGAGGGGTGGCTCGCTGCCTCGCTGGCTCGTCACGGGGAAGGCCCGGCCGTCCTCTACGTCCGGCTCCCGATGTCCACCATCGCCGGCATGTCGGAGCGGTTGGTCCGACTCGACATGCGGGCCAGGGACGGGACGGGTCCCTTCGGGCCGGAATGGGCGGTCGCCGGACCGCACGCCTCGGGCCCGACGATGGTCCTGGTGCCCGCGACCGTGCCGGGCGAGCCGGGTGAGCCGGACCCGCCCCACCGCGGCCGACGCGGTACCATCGGATCATGATCGAACGAGCCACGCTCACGTTCCGGGACGCCGGCCCGGACGACGCTGAATGGATCGCGCGGCTGCTCTCCGACGAGGGATATCCCGCCGGAGCGACCGACATCGTGCGACGCCTGGAGCGGTACGTCGAGCGCGAGTGCCCGGTCCGCATCGCCGAGTCCAGTGGCGAGCGCGCCGGCTTCGTCGCCTGCCAGGTGATCCCGCGCTTCGAGCATGACGACCACGTCGTGCGGGTGATGGCGCTCGTCGTGGACCCGGGGGTTCGCGGCCGCGGCGTCGGGGCCGCCCTGATGGCCGAGGCGGAGGCCATCGCGGTGGGGATCGATGCCGCGTTCCTCGAGGTGACCGCCGGCCATCACCGTCCGGGCGCCCGGCGCCTGTTCGAGGCCGCCGGCTACGACGCCTCGCTCACGAGCTACCTCCGGAAGCGGCGCTGAGCACGCCCCAGGTCGAGTCGTTCCCGCACCTCCGGCTGAGGGTCGCCTCGGAGGAGCTCCTCGCGTTGCCGTGGGAGCTGCCGCTGGCGCAGTGGCGCGCCGACCGGGTCGTCCTGCGTGCCCTCCCGGTCGGCCCCTCGCGCCACCTCGTCCGCTTCGTTGTCATCGACGAGATCGTGTACGCGCTGAAGGAGGAGTCGATCGACACCGCGCACCACGAGTACGAGGTGCTCGTTCGTCTCGAGACCCTTGCCCTGCCGTCGGTCCGCGCGATCGGGATCGCGGAGCGCCCGGACGGCGGCACGGCGATCCTGGTCACCGAGTACCTCCGCCATTCGCTCCAGTATCGACGGCTCCTGATGCGGGTCCCGCTCGCCGCCGGCGGCTACCGCGACCGGCTCCTCGACGCAATGGCGTCGCTGCTGGTGGACCTCCACCGGGGCGGCGTCTACTGGGGCGACTGCTCGCTCGCGAACACGCTGTTCCGGCGCGACGGCGGGACGATCCAGGCGTATCTCGTGGATGCGGAGACGAGCGAGACGTACCCCGAGCTGTCCGACGGGCAGCGCGCCTACGACCTCGACGTCCTCGTCGAGAACGTCGCGTTCGGCCTGGCCGACCTGGCGGCATTCCAGGGACACCCCGACGTGATGGACGAGCAGATCGCCGCCGCCGAGTCCGTGCGGACACGGTATACGGCCCTCTGGCAGGAGCTCCACGACCAGGTCGAGATCCAGGCCGGCGACCGGTTCGCGATCCAGGCGCACATCCGGCGCCTCAACGACCTGGGCTTCGCGATCGGCGAGATCGAGCTGCTGCCCGGCGCGGCCGGGACGGTTCGGCTTCGGACCGCTGTCGCGCAGCGCGACTTCCACGCCCGTGAGCTCGATCGCCGGACGGGGCTCGTCGCGCTCGAAGGGCAGGCACGCCTGCTCCTCAACGACGTCCGCGAGTATCGCGCATGGCTGGCCTTCTTCGAGCGTCGGCCCGTCTCCTCGGCAGAAGGGGCAGCCCGCTGGCAGGACGAGGTGCTGGAGCCCTACCTGCGACGGCTGGAGAAGATCATCGGGCCCGGCCGCGACCCGCTCCAGGCGTACTGCGACCTCCTGGAGCACAAGTGGCTCCTCTCCGAGCGAGCGCAGCGCGACGTCGGCCTGGAGGCGGCGTTCGCTTCGTACGTGGCCGCCGGTGCGCCAGCACCCGAGGTGGCGAGCGGCGCCCCGGGGCTCGACCTCGATCCCACGGACCCCGAGACCATGTGGGCCGGCGGCAGCCCCTCGGAGGTTCGGGCTCCATAGGTTGCGCGCCACGCCGCGGTTGCGCGCCACGCGGCCGTGATCGAACGGCGCTGTCGAGGCTCGACCCCGAAGCCGTCGATCCGGAGCCGTGCCCGCCGCGCGAGCGCGATCTACCAGCGTTCCTCGTGGACGAGCTCGGCGAGCGGCCGACGGCCGCCCGCCCGTTTCGGCGCGGCCAGGATCGACTCGTCGGCCGGGTAGCCGAACGAGAGCACGTACTCGCAGTGCATGCCAGCGGGCAGACCGAGCAGGGCCGCCGCTCGCGCCTGCTCGTACACGGTCGCGGGGACGCTGCCGATCCCGAGCTCCCACGCGGCGAGCACCATGTTCTGGGCTGCCCGGCCGATGTCGAACTCGATCGACAGCGGCGCGCCATCCGCGTGCGGGTCCGGGGTCACCAGCGCGATCGCGACCGCGGCGCCCGCGAGGTGCGCGGCAAAGGGACCCACCGTCGAGAGCTCGCGCAGGTGGTCGCGGTCGCGGCAGACGACGAACGCCCAGCGTTGCAGGTTCTTGGAGCTTCCCGCGCGCCGACCCGCGTTGAGGATTCGCTCGACCGCCGCGGCGTCGAGCGGGCGGTCCGCGAACGCGCGGACGACCCGCAGGGAATCGATGGCTTCCCAGGTGCCGAGGGCCGGTTCCATTCGCGTGCCTCCAGGTGCGCCGGTTCGGGTCGGTCCGTCAGGACCGGATGGGGTCCGGGTCGTCGTGTGCGCCGGCGGGATCTTCGAGCGCTTCGGCGGGGAGCGCCGCGTCGGGGAGCGTCCCGTCGAAGAGCGCCCCATCGCGCCCGAGGGGCGTCGGTGCCGGCGCGGGCGCGCGCTCCAGCGCGCTGAGCGGCCCATCCGTGTCCGGCGGGCGGCGTACCCGGGCGGCGACCGCACGGGCGGCGGCCCGGTCGGGCTCGGCCGCGCCGGGGAGGTTTCGCGCCAGGAAGGCCGCGATGCGGCCCCGGTAGGCCGGATCCTCGTAGAGCCAGCGATGCCGGCCCTCGGGCAGGATCAGGAGCTCGACCTCGCGACCGGCGACGCCCCGCGCCGCTCGGTCCAGGCGAACCGCGTTGTCGGCGCCCACGACCTCGTCCTGCCCGCCGTGGACGATGAGGATCGGTCCCGGGTATCGCCTCACCGCCGCGGTGGCACTGACGGCAGACGGCGCGTGGCCGCGCGGTCGAAGGTAGACCCGCGTCGTGAGGGCAGCCAGTGGCTCCGCGATAAGTCCGGGCATGGTCAGGCCGGCCAGCTGGAACGTCCGCCGGGTCAGGCGTCGCGGATCGGCCGGGGCGGCCGTCATCACGAGCGCCGCGATCCGGGGATCGTCCGCGGCCGCGATCGCCGCGCCGATCGCTCCCATGGAGTGGCCCAGGACGGCCACGGCGGTCACGTCGGGCCGGGCGGCCGCAAGCTCGACGGCCGCCCGCGCGTCGGCTCCGAACTCGGCCGCGCTGATCGGGAGAGTCTCCGGCGGGTTGTCGCCGTGGCCTCGGACGTCGAACAGGAGCGACGCGAACCCGGCAGCCCGCAGGAACCGGGCGTTGGGCAGCATCCGTGCGCGGTTCGACTCCCAGCCGTGGACCAGCACGACGGCCGGCGCGGGGCGGCCCCCGGGCCCTGGCACGAACCACCCGGGGAGCAATCCCGCATCGGATTGGACGGCCACGATCTCGAAGGGGAGGTCGTAGGCTTCCGGCGTCTCGAGGGGTGGCCGGCGCGCCGGAAGGCCCGCGCGGCGCCGGTACTCGATGGCGAAGCGGTAGGCCGCCGCGGACGGAGCCACGACGGCGGCACCGAGTGCCACCAGCACCTTCCGGGATGTGCGCATGGTCGAAGGGTACCGCCCCGCTCGGCTAGGATGATGGGATGGCCCAACGCGACCCCCACGAGGTGCTCGGGGTCGACCGGGATGCCAGCCAGGCCACCGTGAAGGCGGCGTGGCGGCGCCTCGCCCGCGAGCACCACCCCGACCTCGCGGGTGATGCTGCCGCGCGCCGGGACGCGACGCGTCGAATGGCCGAGATCAACGCGGCATACCAGGCCCTCCGCGCCGGCGCTGGCGGGCGGCCCGGCAGGTCCGCAACGCCGGGAGGTGGAGCCGGGTCGGCGGGGGGCCAGGCTCCAGGCCAGGGCGCGCCCGAAGCCGCGCGTCCCAGCGGTCCGCCGCCGCCGCCTCCCAGCCGGCCCGTCACGGCCCGGTTCGACACGACGCACCTCTTCCGGCAGCGCAACGCGACAACGACCCCCGCCGGGGGCGGATATCGGCACCGGCCGCGGGCGCCGATCGCGCTCCGCCGGGCGACATGGGGCGAGGCCGAGGAGCCGCGGGCGTCGGACCCGACGGGCCCGCTGGAGCGCGTCCGCGCCCGGCGTGGAGCCCATCGGCCGCTGCCGAGCCTCGACGCGGCGCTCGCGACCGAGATCGTCTTCGGCAAGTTCCACGGGCGCACGCTCGGCGAGATCGAGGCCCTCGAACCGACGTACCTCGAGTGGCTGGAGCGGACGATCACCCGCGACCCGGACCTGGTGGCGGCCGCCCGCGTGGTCCTCGACGAGCGGGCCCGCTCGCGCGCCGGTTGGGTCGACGCGGCTGATGGGATCGATGCCCCCGGCGGGGCCGACAGCGCAGACGGGGTCCGAGCCGCCGACGGGTTCGACGTCGGCGACGGTCAGGATTCCGGTCCCGATCATCGAGATGGTTCTGACGCTGCGTCCGCGGACGCGGCGTCAGCGAGGGCCGGGGGCGGACGCGGTGTGGGAAGCGCCTCGGCATGAACGACTTCCGGGACGCCGGTTGGCGTCCCGGCGGGGACGCCGGATGGCGTCCCCGCGAAGCTGCCACGAGAGGGTCCGCGGGATAGGTCCGCGGCCCGGATGATTGCGACAGCCACCGCCGCGGACCGGGCCTGCTGGCCGGAGATCCATGGTTACTCGACTCGTGCCCGATGCCCCAGGGGCCACCCAATGACGCTCCCCGCAGCGTTCTCGAAGTTCGGTGTGTCCCGGTGCTCCGGGCCGTGGCCGACGCCCCAGGTTTGTCCCGGTGGCTCGCGCCGACGGCTGCATCTGGGACGGTAGGCCGGTCGGCCAGTCGTGGCAATACGACCTCCGTCCGGGTCGGGGACCCCGAAATGGTCGGAGGCGTGCACGCACCGGCCCCGGACCGTGGTACCAGGTGACCGCGGGCACCGGTGCGCACCGCCGCGCCTCGCGGGCGTGCTGCCACCCGGCCGTGCGGCAGCCGCCAGTGGGGCCGGGTACGCTGATCGCATGTTCAGCACGCGCACCCCGGGAGGTCTCGGCGTCATCGCCACAGCCGTGCTCGTCGCGGCGTGCGCGAGCTCGTCGCCCCCGCCCTCGTTCGACCCGGCCGCGCCATGCGGCGGCGTCGACCGCCAGGAGATGAAGGGCGCCTACCCCGACCTCGAGGCGCGGATCCCGCTCCAGCTCGACGGCCAGGCGGCGGACAGCCGCGACTCCGGGCGCTTCTGCTCGAAGGCCACGCTGGGAACGCTGTGGGACGCGGGAATCCGCGAATCGCAGTTCGGCGGCGGGATCTGGGCGATGGACCCGGCGGGCGGGACCTCGCTTGCCGGCTTCCAGCTCTCGGTCTTCCGGGCACCCGCCCTGACCGCGCAGCTCCTCGCGGACGAGTACAAGGCCGGGGCGGCGGGCACCAGCCGGGTCACCATCGTCTCGGCCACGAACGAGCAGCTCAATGGCCGGCCCGGGTTCCGGATCAACCTCCTCAACGGCGACTCGCACCAGGCGATCGTGGTCTGGCCATCGGCCGACGGGGCAGTGATCCAGGTCGTGATCGCCTCGGATGTCGGCGAGTCGAAGGTCCAGGCGGCGATCGCGGCGCTTCACTGAGCGCAGGTGTTCCGCGCCTCATCGGTTGGAACGCCGGCGTGGACGCCCGGGGCGCGCGCGGCTAGCATCCCGCCCATGACGTGGCAGGCCCGGAAGCGCTCGTGGGAGCGCGAGCGACTCGACCCAGTTCGCGCACGTTCGCCGGAGCGCTCCCCGCGCTTCACCACGATCTCGGACGTGGAGGTTGCGCGCCTCTACGGCCCGTGGGACTGGGTCCCGGCGAACGGTGGGCCGGGCGCGGGCGGCGCCACGGGCTCGGACGGGGACGACACGACAGGGCGCGACCCCGCCGGCGCGGGCGGTCCGACCGCGGTCGACCATCGCGGCGAGCGGCTGCGGGCGGGCCGCTGGGACGCGTTCGATCCGCTCCGCGACATCGGTTTTCCCGGCGAGCCGCCGTTCACGCGGGGCGTCCACCCGACCGGCTATCGCGGGCGCGCCTGGACGATGCGGATGTTCGCCGGGTTCGGGGCCGCCGAGGACACGAATGCCCGCTTCCGCGACCTGCTCGCGGCCGGCCAGACCGGCCTCTCGGTCGCGTTCGACATGCCGACCCTCTACGGTTACGACACCGACGACCCGGAGGCCGAGGGCGAGTTCGGGACCTGTGGTGTCGCGGTCAGCTCGCTCGCCGACATGGAGGTGCTCCTCGACGGGCTGCCGCTCGACCGGGTCAGCACGTCGATGACGATCAACTCGCCGGCGGCGCCGATCTGGGCGATGTACATCGTGGCCGCCGAGAAGCGCGGCGTGCCGCGGGCCGCGCTCGAGGGGACGCTCCAGAACGACATCCTCAAGGAGTTCATCGCCCAGAAGGAGTACCTCTTCCCGCCGGCGCCGTCGCTGCGCCTGGTGACCGACACGATCGAGTTCGGAACTCGCGAGCTGCCGCGCTGGAACACCGTCTCGATCAGCGGCTACCACATCCGCGAGGCGGGCAGCACCGCCGTCCAGGAGCTGGCGTTCACGCTCGCCGACGGCATGGCGTACACGGAGGCGACGCTCGCCCGGGGGCTCCGGGTCGACGACTTCGCACCCAGGCTCTCGTTCTTCTTCAACTCGCACGCCGATTTCTTTGAGGAGATCGCGAAGTTCCGGGCCGCCCGGCGCATCTGGTGGAAGCTCATGACGGCGCGCTACGGCGCCGAGAACGAGCGATCGACCTGGCTGCGTTTCCATACCCAGACCGCCGGTGTCAGCCTCACGCCCCAGCAGCCGCTCAACAACCTCACGCGGGTGGCGATCCAGGCCCTGGCGGCCGTCCTGGGCGGCACCCAGTCGCTCCACACCGATGCCTACGACGAGGCCTGGGCGGTGCCGACCGCGGAGGCCGCGCTCCTCGCCCTTCGGCAGCAGCAGGTGATCGCCGAGGAGACGGGCGTCGCGAACACGATCGACCCGCTGGGCGGGAGCTGGTTCGTCGAGTCGCTCACGAACCGGACGGAGCGCGAGGTGTGGCGGTATCTCGACGAGATCGACGCGCGCGGCGGGATGGTCGCGGCGGTCGCCCAGGGGTACCCGCAGCGCGAGATCGCGGACGCCGCCTACCGGTTCCAGCGCGAGGTCGACGGCGGCGAGCGTCGGATCGTGGGCATGAATGCCCACGTGGACCCCGACGAGGTGCTCGCCGTGCCGCTGCTTCGCGTGCCCGAGGGATCTTTGGAGCGCCACCTGGCGCGCCTCGAGCGCACCCGCCGCGAGCGCGATCCGGGCGCCGTCGAGACCGCGCTGGCGGGCCTGCGCGAGGCGGCCTCGGCCCCGGAGTCGTCCGCGACGAACCTGATGCCGCATTTCCTTCGCTGCGCCGCCGCCTACGCCACGCTCGGCGAGCAGTGCCGGGTGCTGCGAGAGGTCTTCGGCGAGTACCGCGAGCCCGTGGCGATCTGACCGCGGACGCGGGTCGGGGTCCCGGCGAGCGTCCTGGGCAGCGCTGCCGCGGCCCCCGGCGGGTGTCCCGGGCTATCCGGCCGAACCCGGCCCCACGGAATCCAGCTCGAACGGGTCCTCGTCCGCGGGGCTCTCGGGCAGGGAGCCGGCGACCGTCCGCGCGAATCGCGCCGCCTCGACGAGCGATCCGGCCAGGAAGTCCACGTCCATGCGCGCGGCCACTGCTGGGTCGGCGGCGATCGCCCCGCCCAGCATGATCGGGACGGTTCGGTCGGCTCGCGCGGCGTGGGCCGCGGTGACTGCATCGAGGACCGCCGGTTCGCGCTCCGGCAGCGACGCGCTCAGCGCCAGCAGCGCCGCGCGGTTGCGGGAAAGGAACCGGGCGAGATCGGCCGGAGGGACGTCGGGCCCGAGGTTCGCCACGCTCCAGCCGTCGTCGCGCAGCACCTGCTCGAGACAGGCAAGCCCGAGCCCATGGTGCTCGCCGGCCACGCCCGCGAGGACGGCCAGCGGTCCGACACGGCTCTCGGGCCCCTGCGGCGGCCGGATCCGTTCCAGTGCGCGCAGCAGCGTCTGGGAGGCAAGGTGCTCCTCGGCGACGGTCCAGCGGCCGCTGCTCCAGCGCTCGCCGACCAGGCGCATCGCATCGCGCAGGAGGCCGTCGAAGGCGACGGCGCGGCCGTGCTCGGCGATGGCGCTTCGAAGGGTCCAGGCAGCCAGCTCGTCGTCGCCGTCCGCGAGGAGGGACGCGAGCAGGTCGGGCGTGAAGGTGGCGGCAGCGAACGGCTCGGCCGCGCGAGCGGGATCGACGGGCGGGAGCTTCGGCATCTGGTCCTGCATCGAGGGGTTGACTCTATCACCGGTTCGGTGCCGGGCGGCCGGCGGATGGGTCCGACCGCAGAGTTCCTCGCGCCGGCCTGTCGCTCGCGCTCGCCGAGCCTGACGGGATACCATCCGGACATGTATGCCGACGCGCTCTCCTTCCTCGAGGACGAACGGGACGCCTGGCGTCCCTACGAGGACCTGTTCACCCTGACCCCCGCCCAGCTGGAGGTGCCCGTGGCCGGCCCGGATCACTGGTCCGGCAGGGACCTCCTGGGACACCTCGTCTTCTGTCAGGAGTACGCGCTTGACGTCGCGCGCGAGCTGGCAGTCGGCGAGACGAGCGCTGCATTGGTTCGTGGCGAAGCCGACTGGGACGCCCGGGGCGACGCGGTCAACGACGAGGCGGTCGCTGCGTGGCGCGCCATGCCGATCGAGGAGCTCCTCGGCCGCGCACGAACCGTCCCAGGCGAGCTGCGCGGCCACCTGACGGTCGTGCCCGAGGCTCGCTGGCTCAAGAACGGCGAGGTCCAGGCATTCTTTGCGGGCGAGACGGTCGACCACTACGCCGATCACGCACACGATCTCGCGGTGATCCTCGCCGCGGTCCGATGACCGGCCCGACGCTCACTTCGACCGGCTCCGGCCCCGCCGCCCGATGACGGCGCCGACGCTCGCGACGCTCCTTGCGGGCGGGGCAGCGCGGCTGGAGGGCGCGTCCACGGTCCCGACCGGGCAGGGGACCGACCTCTATCTCGACGACGTCCTGTTCGCCTCGATCGTGGTGGACGTCGCGGAGTTCCGCCTTCGCGACGAGGTCGGCGCCGCCGCATTGCGGACCCCGAACGTGTCGGCTTCCCCGCGCGGGCCGGGCTGGGTGCGGTTCGCACCGCGGCAGCTCGACGGGCACGCCAGGGACCGCGCGCTGGCCTGGCTCGAGAGCGCGTGGCGGCGCGCCGACGCGGAGCTCTCGGGCGTCGCGGAACCGGATTTCGGAGACGCCGACGGCGAGGATCCGGCCGATTTCGAAGACGACGAGGACGACTGAGCCGCGAGGTCGGGCAGCGCCGAGAGGGCTCGACTGAACGCAGCGCTCGCGGGCATGGGCGCAGTCCCGGAATCGAACCGCCCCACCCGGTCAGCCGGGAGGGGCGGTCAGGCGGCGTCGCCCGCGGCGGGAATCCGCGGCGCGTCGGAGATCAGCTGGCGGTCTTGGCGTAGGTCGGCAGGCCGAAGCGCTGCTCGAGCTGGTCGGCGGGCTGGAAGCCCACCACGCCCATCGGCTGCTTGCCCTCGCCCGGGAAGAACGCGATGGTCGGGATGCTCATGATGTTGAAGGCCCGGCTGAGGCCCGGGTTGGCATCGACGTCAACTTTCACGACGCTCACGGCGCCGTCGTACTTCGCGGCGAGCTTCTCGAGCTCCGGGGCGACGAGCTTGCAGGGCCCGCACCAGGCGGCCCAGAAGTCGACGATGACCGGATGATCGGCCTTCAGGACGAGCTCGTCGAAGGTGGTATCGGTTGCGTGCTTGATCTCGACCATCGGTCGGGAAACCCTTTCTCCCGGCTGCCCGGGCGCGAAGGCGGGCCTAGCCGGCCAGCCCCTGGATGAGACGGTAGGCTTCGAGGACGCGCGGGTCCGCGAGCCTGTAGTAGACGGTGCTCCCGTCGCGTCGGGTGGAGACCAGCCCGGCGCTCCGCAGCACCGCGAGGTGCTGCGACATGTTCGGCACCTGGCAGCCAACACACGCGGAAAGCTCCGAGACGGAGAACTCGCCGCCGGCGAGCGTCTCGAGGACGCAGAGCCGTTTCGGGTCGGCCAGCGCCCGCCCGATGAGCGCGGCACGCTGCCGCTCGGCGTCGGTGTTCGTGCGCTGCTCGGTGACCACGTCGGGAGTATCTCATCACTTGCGCAACAACGCAAGTGCCGGGATCCGACGGTGCCGGGGACACCACGCGGCGGGGATCCGATGCCGGGATCCGACGCGCTCGCCGGCACCCCGCACGGCCATCCGCGATACTGCGCCGCATGCCGATCACCTTCGACACGGCCTCCCATACGATCTCGCCGGAGTCGTTCGACGAGGCGGCGCGGCTGATCGCCGGGCGCGTCTTCCGCACGCCGCTCCTCGCCTCCCGGACCGCGGCTCGCATCGCGGAGCTGGCGAGCGGCGTGCGACTCGAGGGCGGGACGCTCCACGCCAAGGCGGAGCATCTCCAGGCCACCGGCTCCTTCAAGGTCCGTGGCGCCACGTTGCGGCTCACCCTGCTCGACGACGCGGAGAGGGCCGCTGGCGTGATCGGGATCTCGGCAGGCAACCACGCCGCGGCGCTCGCCATGGCGGCCGGGCTCGCGGGAGTCCGGTCGGTCGTGGTCATGCCGGCGGCCGCCGTCCGCTCCAAGGTGGAGGCGTGCCGCACCTATGGAGCCGAGGTGATCCTGCACGGCGCGACGACCGCCGAGGCCTGGGCGGAGATGGAGCGGATCCGCGACGAACGGGGCCTGACGTTCGTCCACCCGTTCGACCACCCGGTCACGATCGCGGGGCAGGGAACGGTGGGCCTCGAGATCCTGGAGGACCTACCGGAGGTCGACGTCATCGTGGTCGGCGTCGGCGGCGGCGGGCTGATCTGCGGGATCGCGACGGCGCTGGCGACGCGCAGGCCCGCGACACGGGTGTGGGGTGTCGAGCCGGCAAACTCCACGGCGGTCTCCAGCGCCGTGGCCGCTGGCGCGGTCGTCCCCGTTCCGGCGGCGAGCGTGGCCGACGGGCTCAATGCCCCGTTCGCCGGTGAGTGGACACTGCCGCTCGCGAAGCGCCACCTCGCGGGAATCGTGACGCTCAGCGACCCGGAGATCCTCAGCGGGGTGCGCTTCGCGGCCGAGCGAATGAAGCAGGTCCTGGAGCCGGCGGGCGCGGCGGGCCTTGCCGCGGTTCTGCACGGTCGAATCCCGCTCCGCGACGGAGATCGCGTCTGCGTCGTCTTCAGCGGCGGGAACGTCGCGATCGAGCGGCTGGGCGACCTCATGGCCGAGGCCGCACCGATCGCGAGCCTCTGACCCGGGCGCCGTGACGATCAGTCGATTCCGAGCTCGGTGAGGCGATCGTCGTCGATCCCGAGGTGATGGGCGAGCTCGTGGACGACGGTGATCCGGACCTCGTCCTCGAGGTCGAGCGGATCCGGGAAGTCCTCCTCGAGCGGGAGGCGGAAGATCGTGATCGAGTTCGGGAATGGCACGTCGTCGGCACCCCACTCGGTTCGCGGGACCCCCTCGTAGAGGCCGTACAGGGTCTCGTCCGGCGCGAGGCCCTCTTCCCGTCGCTGCTCGCGCGACGGCTCATCGGCGATCACGATCGCGACTTCGCGCAGCGCGGCGGAGAACGGGGCGGGAATGCCCGCGAGCGCGCGGTCGACCAGCTCCTCGAACCGGGCATGACGAGCCTCGCGACGTCGGCGGACGGCGGCGAGGTCGGCGGCGGGGATCCCGCGGCGTCGCTTGGGCATGGCGCGCCTATCCTACGGCGACATGGAGCGCCCGCACGGCCTGCCGCTCACCGGCCCGGGGCTCGCCGCGCTCGAGCTCGGGACCGATGCCGTGCCGGCGTGGACGGTGCCGGCAGGGGCAGCGGCCGGGATGGCGCCGGAAGGGGCAACGGTCGATCCGGCAGCCGAACCCACGGGCTACCTGGTCGCGATGGACGGCGGCGTCCGGATCCACTTCCTCGACTGGCGCGGGCCGTCGCCGCGAAACGCGGCGGCAGACGCGGGTGTGGCGCCGGGACTCGCCGGCCCTGGCCCCAACCCATCCGGCATCCTGCTGATCCACGGCCTGGCCCGGACGGCCTGGTCGTGGGCGCCCGTCGCGCGGCGCCTCCGGGCAAATGCACACGTGGTCGCGATGGACCTTCGCGGCCACGGTCTCTCCGACGCGCCGACCGACGGATACGACCCGGAGCAGCTGGCGGAGGACGCGATCGCGGTCGCCGAGGGCGCCGGGCTCTTCTCCGTCGCGGACGACGCGGGTGCGCCCGGAGCGCCGCGCCCGCAGCCGTTCGTCGTGGCAGGACACGGCTACGGCGCCGTCGTCGCGGCCTGGGCCGCCAACGCGCTCGGCGACCGCTGCGCCGGGCTCGTCCTCGTCGACGGCGGCTGGACGGACCTGGCGGCCGAGACGCAGATGACGCCCGACGAGTGGCTCGCCGCGATCGCCGAGCCTCCCGAGGTGCTCCGCTCGATGGCGGCCTGGCTCGCGGACCGGGAGGCGTTCGACCCGGCAACGTGGGGCGCCGACGAGGAGCGTGCCGCGCGGAGCGAGGTCGTCGAGACCGCCGCGGGCAGGGTCAAGCTCGCGATCCACCGGCACGCGCTCGCGGCCTCGGTCGGCGCGCTGTGGACCTTCGATCCGGCCGCCGTCCTGCCGGCCGTCGAGGCAGAGATCATCGCGCTTGTCGCGCGCGACAACGACGAAGGACGGCACCTGGGAGCCCTCCGCGAGGTCGCGGCCATGCGAGCTGCCACCGGCCGCTCTCCCGTTCGCGCCGTCAGCTTTCCCGGACTCGGGCATGACCTGCCGCGCCACGTTCCAGACCTCGTTGCCGCCGCGATTGGCGCGGCCGCCGACCCTTTCCCCAGGGCCGGCTGCCCGAGGCCCGCGAGCGGCTGAGGCGCAGCGGGCGGCGCATCGGGCTAGGATGCGGCCATGCCCACCCGAGACCTGCCCGCGCACGTGAAGTCGATCGTCACCGAGATCGAGACCGAGATCGGCGAGGAAGGGGCGGAGGAAACTGACCCTGCGTTCGCCGCCGCTATGGCTCCAGCGGCCGCCATCGAAGGCGAAGGCGCCGGCGGTGCCATGGCGTCGACGGGCAACGGCCGGGTGGAGGCCGCGGTGCGCGGCATCCTGCGCGAGATCGGCGAGGATCCTGATCGCCAGGGCCTCCTGGGGACGCCCGGACGCGTCCACAGGATGTACGCGGAGCTGACGGCCGGCTACCACGTCGACCCCGAGCGCCTCATCAATGGCGCCATCTTCGACGTCGACTACAGCGAGATGGTGGTCGTCAAGGAGATCCCGTTCTACTCGCTCTGCGAACACCACCTCCTGCCGTTCTTCGGCACGGCGGCGGTCGCCTATATCCCCAGGGGCCGCGTGATCGGCCTCTCGAAGATCCCCCGGATCGTGGAGATGCACGCGCGCCGACTCCAGGTTCAGGAGCGGCTCACCCAGCAGATCGCGGGGTTCCTGCAGGAGCGTCTCGGCCCGAAGGGCACCGGGGTCGTCATCGAAGCGACCCACCTGTGCGCGGTCATGCGCGGCGTCCGAAAGCCCGGCACTGTGATGACCACGAGCCATGTCCTCGGCCTCTTCCGAACGAGCGACAAGACCCGTGCCGAGTTCTTCGCGCACCTCGAGCGGCGGTCGCCCGGCGCCTGACGTCGCGGCCGGGCTCGGGGCGCCTGACCCGGCGCCTCGACGAAGGCCCGGCCGGTGGCCCCCTGACCCGGCTATCATCCCGCCCATGAGCGAACGGCCGATCAAGATCCTGATCGCGAAGCCCGGCCTCGATGGACACGATCGCGGCGCCAAGGTGCTTGCCCGCGGCCTGCGCGACGAAGGCTTCGAGGTTGTCTACACGGGCCTGCGCCAGACGCCGGAGATGATCGCCACCGCGGCGCTCCAGGAGGACGTCGACGTCGTGGGGCTCTCGATCCTCTCGGGCGCGCACATGACCCTGCTCCCGAAGGTGACGCGCCTCCTGCGCGAGCGCGGCCTCGACGACGTGCTCGTCACCGCGGGCGGGATCATCCCCGACGACGACATCCCGGCCCTCGAGGAAGCGGGCGTCGCCGCCGTCTTCGGCCCGGGAACGACGATCGCCGAGGTCGCCGCCTACATCCGGAGCCACGTTCGGCCGCCCGAAGGGTGAATCCTGCCGGGTCCCGAGCGGAGGATCTGGCGGATGCGGCCGTCGCCGGCGACCGGCGGGCGCTGGCGCGGCTCCTGACCGCCGTCGAGAACCGGACGCCGACCGCCGAGGCGGCCCTTCGGCGCCTCTACCCGGCCACCGGGCGCGCGCACCTCGTCGGTATCACCGGTGCGCCGGGCGCGGGCAAGAGCACGCTCGTCGCGGCGCTCATCGCGGAGGTGCGCGCGGCGGGCCGGGCGGTCGCGGTCGTGGCGGTCGACCCGTCCTCTCCCATCACGGGCGGCGCGCTGCTCGGCGACCGGGTTCGCATGCAGGCGTACGCGTCCGACGACGGCGTCTTTATCCGGAGCATGGCTTCGCGGGGTCACGCGGGCGGGCTCGCCGCCACGAGCACAAGCGCCGCCACCGTGCTCGACGCCGCCGGCTTCGACCTGGTCCTGCTCGAGACCGTCGGCACGGGCCAGAGCGAGGTCGAGGTTGCCGCCGCGGCCGACACGACCGTGGTCCTCGAGGCGCCCGAGATGGGCGACGAGGTCCAGGCGATCAAAGCCGGCCTGCTGGAGGTGGCCGACATCGTGGTCGTCAACAAGGGCGACCGACCCGGGGCCCAGCGGACGGCAGCCCAGCTGCGGGCAATGCTGACGTCGACCGTGAGCCCGCGCGTGGCAGCAGCCGGCGGCGCGTCCCCTGCGGGCGACGACCGCGCCGCGCGACCTCGACCCAAGCGGCCGGAGGTGCTGATCACGACCGCGTCGACCGGCGAGGGCGTCCCGGCGCTCCTCGCGGCGCTGGATCGTCACCGTTCGGCCGGCCGTGAGGGGCTCGCAGATGGTGCCCGCCTTGCCCGTGCCGAGGCGCAGGTCTGGGCGATCGTCTCCGAGCGGCTCCGGGATCGGTTCCATGGGACGACCGCGGCGCCGGCGACCGAGGAGACGCTGCGCGCCGTTGTCGAGCACCGGCTTGACCCATACACGGCCGCCGACCAGCTGCTCGCCTCGCTGACCGGGGGTGGTCCCGCGAACTGAACGGGCAGCGCGGTCTGCGCAGGCTCGGGCCGTGGCACGCGGGCGCGTCGACGGCGGCGCCGTCGCCGCGCAGGTGGCCGCGGCCGACGGCTCGCAGGTGGGGCGGCCGACGGTATGCACCGATTGTGCACTGCGACCGCCGGGGACCCCGGTGCTGCTTCCTTTGCGTCACCGAAGAGGCAGCCCAACCGGTCGTCGGTCGCTCCGCGTCACCGGGTGCACGCGGCTGCCGGGTTGGGACCGGCCGCCGGTCGCAGTGGTCACCGGGCGCACACCCCCGGCGGCGCCGAGCGCAACAGCGCCGGTCTGGCAGCCGCCGCGAACTCCGGCGGCCCGCGCCCGCGAACCAAGCTGGCCCTGCGAACTCCGGTGGCCCGCGCCGCGAACCCGGCGTACTCTCTCCGGCATGTCGATCGAGCGCGCCTTCGTGGCCGGCGCCGGGCTGATGGGCCACGGGATCGCCCAGGTCCTGGCCTCGGCGGGCCGAACCGTGGACCTCTACGAGCCGGATCTCGCCCGGGCGGAAGCCGGCCGTGCACGGATCGTCGCCAACCTCGGGCGCGCCGTC
>JADGQH010000041.1 GCA_017881985.1 Chloroflexota bacterium
TAGGCGGTCACGACCCAGTCAACGTTCGAGAGGGACGTGGCGGCGACGCCCGGCCCTCCGTCCCCGCGGGCGTCGTCGCTCACCTGGGCGGTGGCCGTTCCTTCGCGGACGACGAAGTGATACCCGAGCGTGGCCGGCTTCGACGTCGTGATCGTCGTGGCCCACAGGTCGCAGCGGACCGCATCGCCGGCCGCGGGCAGCGGGGCCCCGCAGTCGACGTCGGGCGCGACGTCCTGCATCGGCATGGCCTGGTAGGACCCGCCCGAACGGACGAGGAGCTGCACGGACGTCGCACCGTCGTGCCGCGTGCGCAGACGGAGCGTGACCGTGGTGCCCGCCGGGACGGTCCCGCCGGGCGTGCGGTAGAGCCCGTCCCGGCTGTCGTGATACAGGGCCGTCAGGTCGATCTTGCCGGGCTCAGGTGACGCGAGAGCCGTTGCGGGTGCGGCGACGCCAGGCCCAGCGTTGAGCGCCACCACAAGGAGTCCGCCGGCGACAGCGGCGCCCCACCGCTGCGCGCCTCGCCAACCATTGCTGCGCCACATGCCCGTAAGCCTACGTCCGTCGGCTGTGCCTCGGGCGAGGAGCCTGCCGTGGTCCGCCCGCGGCCGGCGGTGGCTGGCTGCGAGACTCGTCGTGATCGCGGGCAGCCGTGGCCTCGGCCCCGCTGGACTCGGCGCCGTCCGACGCCCCCATCGCCTGGAGGCCCATGGCGCCACCCTTTCAAGGTGGAGATCAGGGGTTCGGATCCCCGAGGGTACTCCCACACTTGCTGACCCTGGAGACGGACCGCTCACCGACGTCCAGTCGATCGATTCCGGCTGGCGGTCCCGCACCAAAACCCGCTCGACGGCGCCCCTCATCGCGGCGTTCGGACAATTGCTGCAGTCGCAGCCGGCGCCGCGCCTAGCCTCGAACCCGATGGAGCCTGGCGACTTGGCAGACCGTCGTCGGGCCGCCCCTGTCCATGACGATCGCCACCCTACCCGTGGTCCCGTCCGGCAGGCGGCATCGACGGTCCGTCAGGAAGTCGATGTCGGCGAGCGAGTGGATGTCCGCGCTGGTTGCGCGGATGCGCGATTGCTCTCGGTGGGCCCACGCGGCCCAGCGGCCCTCGGCGATCGGGGCGAGGGGCTCGGGTTCGCAGCGCCGCCTCTGCTTCAGAGGCTGCATCACGAGGGAGATCCGGACTGCGCCAGCGAAACTCATCGTCCCCCTCCGTTCGTGGTGCCGCTCTCAACTGACGACGGTGCCCCGGCAGCTCGGGGACTGTGCTTACCGGGCGGTGGCGGTTCCCAGCTGCGCCCAGCCCTCCTTCGCGTAGTCGTAGGACGTGATCCGTTCGGGCTTGACGCGGATGATGACGGGAGCCCAGTTGGCGGCCAGGGTCTTCGCCAATCCCTGGGCGTGCTCAGTGGGCATGTACTTCTCGAAGAGGGCGACGCGCTTCGCCAGGACATCCTCGTAGTCAAGCTCGGCTCGCCCGTAGATAAGCGCGCCCCTGAGTGGTGGACCCTCGACGTCGATCAACACCGTGACATTTGGATTGCCCCTGCAGTTCCGGACCTTGTTCGTCATGTCCTGGGTGCCGAAGACGATGTCGCCGTTGTCGTACGTGAACCACAGAGCCGCCATGTGGATGGTTCCATCGGGGTTCACGCTTCCCAGGTGGGCAATCGGCGCTTCGCGCAGGAGCGCCTGGAGCTCGTCGTCGGTCAGGGGCGGTTTCTGCGGATAGAACGTCATCTCTGCCTCCTGTCAGGTTGCGGGGTCCGTGGTTCGGATGCGACGTGGACCGGGCGCGCGTTTGCCGACGGCCTGCTGTCGCCGCCTGGGGATTCGCCCCTGCTCGCCGGCTCAGCGCCTTGACCGGCGGGCCTCAGCTTTGCGGATCCCAGATGGTGGCGTCGACGACGTCCTTGAGCAGCGAGTTGCTCCAGGGCGCCGCGAGGTCGTAGTCGCCGAACCGCGCCGATTCGCGAAGGAGCCTCCCGTACTCGCTGTTCGGGTCCTTGTTCAGCGCGGCCAGCTTGTCCATCGCCGCGTAGCTGTCCAGCTCGAGGAGCGTGCGATACCAGCCGGAGCCCTTCTCGGAGCTGTATACGACGGCGAACGTGCCGATGTAGCGCGTGCCCGGCGGCATCGACTTCGCCAGCGCGTCGCTGTTGTCGACCAGCCACTTCTGGTGGGCCTCCTCCTGGCCTACCTTCACCGTGTAGCCATATTCCTGGATGAACCGCATGTCACTGCCTCCTTGTTCAGCGTCGTGTTTGTCGAGCCGCCGCGGCGACTCCTTCGCGGCCTTGTACCGGCTCCGGTCACACCCAGGTCAGCAGCTCGGACGTGACGACCATGAGCGGACCGAGGTCCCGGATTGAAGACTGCGCCCTGTGCGGAAGGCCGACGCAATCCCGATGGCCGACGACGTGCGATCGCGGCGTGACCAGCGGTCTGAACGGGACCCGCGAGACGGCACCTGTTCGGGTCGAGGGTGCCACCGGCGCGCAGGAATGCACGTCGCAGGAGGGGCCGGCCGGCACCCATGACCAGAGCAGGCTCGCCGAGATCACGACCTCGAGAATGGTCCGCTGCATCGCCGCGCCCCTCCCTCGTAGCCCATGCGGAAGTCCGTCGCCGTTCGGGGTGACCGTGCGGGGAGGCGGGGCAGCGGGCCCAGACTCCCCGCGAACTCACCTCAGTCCTGGCCGTCGTGACTGCGCCCACCGTCATCGCCGAACGAGTACCACCCGTCCCAGTACCAGATGGACACGTCGGCGTTCGCGGTGACGACGACACGGAGATGGAAGTCGCTCAATCGACCGGTTCCGGTGTTGAAGGTGCAGACCGCGTTCACCGGGCTGCTCCACACACAGGCACCGCTCGTGCTGCCGTTCTTGATCCTGATCGTGGCCTGCACCACGTTCCCGACCTGGCTCGTGTAGTGGACCTTGGTCCCGGGCGGGAACCACTTGAAGTCGGAGTGCTGGACGGTGCAGACGTACCCGAGGGGCTCCGACGCGTCGGGCGCGCAGGTCTTGTCGAGGTGGAACGCCTTCTGCGTGCCCGCCGAAACCGATGGGACGGCGAGCGCGAGAGCCATGATCGTGGCACCCACCACGACGAGCCTGCGAAGCGACCGCATCTCCATACCTCCCAGTGCGGGGCGATCTTGCTTGTGGCTCGACCGGGCCCGATGAGTAGACGACGACGCAGACGACCCCGGGGTTGGCCCCGGCTGCTCGATTACCCGGGCCTTCCAGCCTGTGCCGCACAGCCCGCACCGCCGGAGAGCGAGCACCTCAGCGCCCGGGCACGATCACGCCGTGCTGGATGGTCAGGTATTGCCTGGACGTGTCGAGCACCGGGGTCGCGAAACAGGCGAGGGGTGCCTGGCGCGCGGCGCCGTCCCGTAGCGACCCCGACCGCGCGACCGGTCCGCTCGCGGCGACCGTCGGAAGGCTCTGACCCGTGGCCACTCCCGCGACGAAGGTCGCCAAGAGCAGGACCGCCCCCAGAGTCCCCCGTGGATCATGAAGCAGGGCTGAGATCCGCCTGATCTTCATCGCTGTTCCTCCGATCGGCACTGGCGGCCGATACTGCATGTGTGGCTTGACGGCGGACGGGTCGTCGACGTTGGTGCACCGCGAACCCAACCCTCGGGGCCCCTGCAACGTCATCTGCTCGTAGGGCCTGTGCGTGGGGTAGCAGTGACGGACTCGGGCGTCGACGCGATGGGGACGGTTCGATCAGTCGAACGAGCCGTCATCGAGCGTGCCGCTCGGGGCGACCACCTCGCCTTCGACTCGCTCGTCGCCGCCCGGAGCAGTCGGCTGTACCGGACGGCGCTGGCCATCCTGCGTTCCGAAGCCGACGCGCACGACGCAACCCAGGACGCGTTCGTCGCTGCCTGGCAGCATCTCCCCGGGCTCCGCAACCCGGAGCAGTTCGATGCCTGGCTCGGGCGGATCCTCGTGAACACGTGTCGAGATGGACTCCGGCGCCGCCACCGGATCCAGGTCCGGGAGATCGACGTCGAGTCGGACGAGGGCTCTCGGGCCGTTGCCGTGCGTGATGCCGACCGATCTCCGTTCGCGTCGGCGGTGGGCGAGGCGGACGCGATCCGGCGTGCTTTCAATCACCTTGGCCCGGACCACCGGGCGCTTCTTGCCCTCCATTACATCGAGGGCCGGCCGCTGAGCGAACTCGCCACACTCCTCTCCGTCCCAGAGGGGACCATCAAGTGGCGCCTCCATCGAGCCCGAGCGGCGCTCGAGACGGCGCTCGGGGAGGAGGACCGATGAGTCGCAGGCGTCCGGTCACTGATGAGGCCGTCCGCGCCGCCCTCGCGATCCCGCTTCGGGTCGAGGCGGGGCCCGACCTCGATTCTTCGATCGCGCGGGCCATTCGCGCGACGCGCCAGGACCGACCGCCGATGGCGCGCCTTGTCGGCCTGCCGCCCGAGCTGCCGTTCCCGAGCGTCCGGCTTCTCCGGATCGGTCTGCTCCTGGCACTCCTGCTCGCAATCGTCGGGATGGCGCTGCTCGTCGGGGCGCTCCTCCGACGGCCCTTGCTCCCCGGGAACGGAGCAATCGATCTCGTGGTCAACGACAGGCTGATCGAGGTCGCGCCCAACGGGGCCGGGGCGCGACTGATCCTGCCGGAGAATATGGCCGCAGGCGGACCGGTCTGGTCCCGCGACGGGAGCCACCTCGCCGTGTGGGTCCGTCCGGGCACCGCGACGTCCGGTACGCCCACCGCCGCACGGCCGTCCATCTCCGTGCTCGCCGTCGACGGAGCGACGATCGCGACCGTGACGACCGAGCAGATGTCCCTCGGTGGTCGGGCTGTCGCGATGGACACCGGCACGATCTCGTGGTCACCCGACGGGACGGGCTTCGCGTTTGATGGCGCGGTCGGAGGGCTGGCGCACCTCTATCGCTACACCCTGGCCACCGGCCTCGTCAGCGACATCACGCCAGCGCGGGTCCAGGGCCAGTGGCCGGCGTGGTCGCCGGATGGCCGGCTCATCGCGTTCTTCTCGCCCCAGAGCGGGCAGGACGATCGCGTCTGGGTGATGCAGCCTGACGGCTCCGGCGGGCATCGTGTCGGCGACCCGCTCTCGAGCGGGCTCGCGACGGGCTCCGGATCGTGGGCGCCGCAATGGTCGTCCGACAGCGCCCGCCTCGCCTTCGACGCCAGCAATGGGATCACGAACAGCGCCCTCTACGTCGTCAATCTCGCGACGGGTCGCCAGATCCGGCTTGGCGCCGATCTCAGGGCGGCCTTTGCGCCCGTCTGGGGACCCGGTCCCACCGACCTGGCATTCGAGGACCGGAACGGATCCGTCCCCGGCAAGATCGACGTCTACGTCAGCAATCCCGACGCTGGCACTGCGCGGCTCCTGCTCCCAAACGCCGATCTCTGGGGCTGGTCGCCCGACGGATCGAGCCTCCTGATCGGGAACCCGAGCTGCTGGAGCGACAACCACGGAATGACGACGCCGTGCGCGAACGGACTCTTCAGTGTGAGCCTCGATGGCACCATTCAACGCGAGCTCGTGTCGCCAACGCAGCTCGCGAGTCTCGCCCCGAACACGCCGACAACGGTCAAGGTCTGGGTAGATGCGGCGGCGTGGCGCCCCGTTCGGCCGTGACACGACCGCCAGGCTGGTGATCGACGGCACCTCGACCGCAGAGATCCGCGGGTTGTGCCGTCAGGGTTTGGGGCTGCGTTCGCCGGCTACGGTGTCGGGGAGACGATCACGAATTCGTCGACGTCGACGCGGGGCCTCCCGGACGTGCCCACGATCCTGATCTCGAGCGTATGCCTGCCGGTCGTCGTCCACGAGCGGAGCATCATGATCAGACGAGCAGCGGACGTCGCGCGGCCCAGGTCCACCGTGCGCTCGTACGTACCGTCGATGTAGATGCGCGCCTGGCCGCGGGTCGGGCCCACGGTCGAGACCCAGCCGACCTGCGTCCCGGTGAAGGTGATCCGGACGCTTGCGCCCGCGACCGACGCGGCGATCGCGCGCCCGCCGACGAACGCGGCGGAGAGCTTGGTCGACCACGCGCCCTTGCGGACGATGGCGGACGACGTCTCCTGCACCGCGCTCAGGCGGAACGCCCCGGCGGTTGCCCATGCGCCGACGTTGCCGGCGCGATCGATGGCTCGCACGCGGAGGCGATGCACGAGGCCGGGTGCCAGCGCCACGGTGACGCTCGTGTCGGTCGCCTTCGTCAGCGGGACGGCGACCCAGGAAGACCCGACGGACCGCTGCAACTCGTAGCCCTTCACGCCGCGGCCCTGGTCCGTCGCCGCCGGCCAGGTGACGCCGACCGGGATCGTCGATGCGCCGAGGGTCGTCGCGGCGAGGAGCGTGGACGCTGGGGCGCGGGCGACCGGCGGGAAGGAATCGAGACGAACGGTGACCGTCGCAGTGCCCTGGACGCCGCGCGCCGTCGCGACCACGGTCGCCGTGCCGGGAGCCGTGGCCGAATATCGTCCCGCAGGGGTGATCGCCCCGGGCCCGGTCACGCTCCACGCGAGCTCTCCATCGACGAGCGTCACGCCGTTGTAGGCGGCGTCCTGGCCCTTCACGGTGAAGCCCGTCGCCTCGCCCTGCCACAGGCCTGCGGTGGCCGGCAGGACGGCGAGCGTTGCGAGCGGGCCGGTTGGCAGCGAGCTGAAGACGATCAGGCTGTTGGCAACCCCGACCTCGCGGCCGGCGGATGGGCGGTTCACGAGCGAGACGTCGACATCGCCGGGCAGCCGGACGTCCATGGCCGTGGAACCCCCGCCGTCCATGTTGAGCGCCTGGACCACCCCGCGGGACAGCATGAGCTCGGCAAGCTCGTCGAGGTCGACGCCCAGGCTGTAGCCGGACTGGCGCCCATCCACGGTGGCAATCACCAGGCCGCCGGTCGCGGTGATCCCCAGCGCGGTTCGCGGATGGAGCTGGTCTGCGATCAGCGGGCGCGGCGAGATGTTCGTCACGCCATCAGAGATGATGAACTCGCGAGCTCCGATGGCCTCGCGGACGTTCTCCCAGCCGGGCGTGATCGAGAAGGTGAGCGGCAGGGGATCACCGGGCTTGAGCGTGTCGAGCAACGACCCCGCCGGGCCGTTGAGGACGACGGTGTCCGGCGCGATCGCGATGCCGCCGAGGGCGGCGCGGACCTCGCGGACGACCGCCGGCTGCGTGCCCGTCGGAGCGAGCGGAAGCGTGACCCCCTGGAGCACGACGTCGGTGCCGCCGACATCCTCCGGCGTGGTGGGCCCGAAGCGGGGCGTGTAGAGCGCGAGCTGCGGATCGGTCCGGCCCTGGTTGACATGCGCGATCGTGCCGGTCGTCCCGTCGGGCCAGGTGAGCGACACGCTCACCTGGACGTTCCCGATGAGGGGCTTGCCTGAAGCATCGATTCCGAACGTCGGACGCGCCGTCGGCGCCGCCGTCACCAGCTCCCCCGCGTGGATGTCGATCCCGTTCGGCGCGAACTGGGTCGGGCTGGCGTAGCCGCCCCACGTGTCGCCGTTGATCGCGGCGACGGCGCGATGCCCGTCGGTCGACGCGCGGAGCGCCTGGCTCGTGGTGGTCTCCAGCCGCGTGATCCGGTCCCCGCCGAGCGACGTCTCCAGGGTGATCCCGGGCGTCCCCATCGTCACCTCGACAAGGTTGACCGCCTGGATCCCGGAGCGCGTCGTCTCGATGGTTCCCCAGTCGTGCTGCACGCCCGGCGCCACCGGGGCGCGGCCCATCGAGACATAGGGCGTCGAGACGGAAGCGTGGGCCGTCGCGGGGCGCAGGGCGCCCGGGACGAGCGGGATCGGGACGGCCGCGCTGGAGAACGCGAGAAGGGCGACCAGCGTTGCCACCGCCGCCGCGCGAGCGCGTTGGCGAGTCGACCGGTGCCGGGGGATCATCACGCCAATGGTAGCGCGCCGCCGGCGCCGCCCTCGTCCTCGCACGCGGAGCCTTCGACGGCGGTCAACCGGCGGCCGAGGCCTGTCGGCGGCCGATGCCGGTCGTGCCTCTGCTACGATCCGGGCATGCCGTTCGACATCAACGGGATCCGGATCCCGACCATCCAGCGGGACAACGTGGCGATCCGCTGTCGCGGGTGCGGCGAGGTGATCGACGGCGCGCCCTTCCGCGTCAACGTCATGGACATCACCTCGGTCGAGATTCCTCCGTCGTGGTCGGGCCCGACGACGCTCAACCCCGGGCCGTTCCAGCTTCACGCCGACCCGGCCTGCGCGCGTCGGTGGATGCGCGAGCGGGGCAACCTCTTCTGCCGGAAGTCCGCGATCCGCGAGCTGATGCGACCGATCGTGGTCCCCGGCGAGACGCCCCGCTGGGGACTCTGCGACGGGTTCCATCACGACGACCACGAGCTCGTCCCCGCCTGACCGGCCCGCCCGGGAGGCCTCCTCGGCATGAGCGTGTTCATCACCTCCATCACGTCGCTGATCGCGCTGGCCTTCGCGATCGCGCTGGTGGACCAGTGGCGGGTCCGGCGCCAGACCTTCCAGCTCGCCTGGGCCGTCGGGATGCTCTTCTTCGGGATCGCCAGCGGGTGCGAGGCGATCGCAGCCGCGAACGGGTGGAACGAGCTGCTCTACCGGACCTGGTACCTGACCGGTGCCGTCTGGACTGCGGGCTGGCTGGGGCTCGGGACCGCGTTCCTGCTCGGACGGACGCGCTTCGGCTATGCGTTCGCGTTCTGCCTGCTCCTGGCCGGCCTCTTCACCTTCCTGACCCAGCGCCGCTACAACTACGAGGGCGCCGGGAGCGCGCCGATCCTCTACTTCATCGCTGCCGGCGTCCTCGCGCTCGCCGTCGCGGTCGAGACGTACTTCCAGGGCAATCGCTGGCCGCGGATCGCGGCCCTGGCCGTGGTCGGGGCGAGCGTCCTCTCGGTGGGCCTGATGCTGACCACGACGCTCGCGGCGCCCGGCTGGAAGGTGGATCCCGCCACGAACGCGCCGGTTGCCGACCTCCTCCCGGGCACGCTGCGCCTGCTCACCCCGTTCCTCAACATCACCGGCGGGCTCGCCCTCGCGTTCGGCGCGGTCTTCTCCGCCTACGTCTTCATGCCGAAGCGGCGCATCCTCGACTACTCGCTCGACCCGAACCAGCCCGGCGACCAGTTCCTGTTCAACCTGGCCATCTCGCCAGTCGCGATCACGGTCAACTTCGTCGCATCCCTGCCCCGCGCGCTGCGGGCGCTCCTGGCAGGCCGCCTGCACAGCCGGGTCCCCGCCACGATCCTCATCGCGATCGGGGCGTTCCTGGCCTCCTCGGGCGACATCCTGGCGCGCTTCGGGGTCACGGAGTTCTTCCTGCTCGGCAAGCTCGTCGCGGTCGTCTTCCTGTTCGTCGGCTTCCTCGTCAGCGTCGAAGCGTTCAGCGAATGGCGCGTCCCCTTCACACGGATCGTCCTCCTGCGGCGGCGTGCGGAGCCGGCACCGGCCGGGGAATCGCAGCCCGGCGCCTGACGTCGCCGGTGGTCGCTACGCTCCTGACGTGACCATCCCGCCCGGGCGGCTCGGCGGCACGCTCGCCGTCGCCGTCGCTGCCTGCCTGTTCGGCACGCTCGGACCGGCGTCCCGGGGCGCATACGACGCGGGCCTCACGCCGCTCACGTTCGCCCTGTGGCGCGCCTCGCTCGGCATGCTGGGCCTGCTCGCGATCATCGGGGCGCTGACCGTTCGCGGACGGGATCGCCTCCACTGGAAGGCGCTCGACCGGCGCACGATCGCGGCGCTCGGCGCGGCGGTCTCGGCGGGCATCGTGCTCAACCTGGCGATCTTCTCGGCGTTCGGCCAGATGTCGATCGCCCTGGCGCTCCTCGGCTTCTACACGTACCCGGCGCTCGTGGCGATCGGCGCGGTTGCGATGGGCGAGGAGCGGCTCACCCGGGGCCGTGTCATCGCGCTCGCGCTCGCGCTTGTCGGGATGTCGGTCGTCGTGCTCGGCGGCTCCGGCGCGGGAACGGGCTCCGGCCGCGGGTTCGAGCTGGCCGGCTTCGGCCTCGCCCTGCTGGCGGCCGCGATGCAGGCCGTCTACGTGCTCCTCGGGCGCCGTGGCTTCCCGGCGGTCCCGACCGGGGAGGCGACGCTCGTGGTGCTGGGTGGCACGGCGGCCGGGTTCCTGCTCCTCACGCTCGCGACCGGCTCGCTCGAGGTGGCCCTCATTCCGTTCCGCACGCCCGCCGCGCTCCCCGTGCTCCTCTGGGCCGGTCTTGCCGGCGCGTCGATCCCCACGCTCCTGTTCCTGCTCGGGATCCGGGCCATCGGTCCCACCCGGGCCGCCATCATCGCGTTGATCGAGCCGGTCGCCGGCACGGTCCTCGCGGCGATCCTCCTCGCCGAGCTGCTGGGTCCCGTGCAGGTCGCGGGCGGTGTGCTCGTGCTCGCCGCGGCGGCCCTGCTCCAGCGCAGCGGGGAGGCGGCCGAGCCGCACGAGGCGACGAGCGGGACCGCCTGACCCTCACCGAGCGAGCACACCGAACGGATGGTCTCGGCGGCGCTCGTATACTTGGGGTGCCCGGCAGGACGAGCCATCGCCGCCCGTCCGGCCATCGCCCGAATGCGAGCTTTCGAGGTTTCATGCGCGTCCGCAAGGCCGTCTTCCCCGCCGCCGGCTGGGGCACCCGCTTTCTGCCTGCCACCAAGGCCCAGCCCAAGGAGATGCTGCCGCTCGTCGACAAGCCGATCATCCAGTACGCGGTCGAGGAGGCCGTGGCGGCCGGCATCGAGCAGGTGATCATCGTCACGTCCAGCCAGAAGCGCGCCATCGAGGATCACTTCGACCTCAGCTACGAGCTGGAACACCTGCTGGAAGAGCGCGGCGAGATCGAGCGTCTCCGCCAGATCCGCGCAATCACCGACCTCGCCCAGATCGCCTACGTGCGACAGAAGGAGCAGCTGGGCCTCGGCCACGCCGTCCTGATGGCGAAGGAGCTGGTCGGCCACGAGCCGTTCGCGGTGATCCTCTCGGATGACGTCGTGGTCGGTGAGCGGCCCTGCATCGGGCAGCTGGTCCACGCGTACGGCCAGACTCGCTCGTCCGTGGTGGCCGTGATGGAAGTGCCGGCGTCGGAGACATCCCGCTACGGCGTGATCGGCGGCGAGCGCGTGGAGGGCGGCGACGGCCGGCTCTGGAAGATGGACCAGGTCGTGGAGAAGCCGGAGCAGGGCCGCGCGCCGTCCAACCTGGCGATCATCGGCCGCTACGTCCTCACGCCGAAGATCTTCGACAAGCTGGAGCAGACAGCGAGGGGCGCCGGCGGCGAGATCCAGCTGACCGACGCGATCCAGGCCCTCATGGAGGAGCAGGCGGTGTACGGCTACGAGTTCGACGGGACTCGCTACGATGCCGGCACGACCATGGGTTGGCTGAAGGCCTCGGTCGAGCTGGCGCTCGCGCGCCCGGACCTGGGGGAAGAGTTCGGCGCGTACCTCCGCGGCCTCGACTTCTAGGTCCCGAAACCCGCGCGGCGCGGCCCCAACACCGGACGAAAGGGAGACGGATCGTGGCTGGTCTCGGCGACGTGCTCGGCGGGCGGTATCGCCTCGTCGAGCTGCTGGGCCAGGGCGGGATGGCCACGATCTACCGCGCCACCGACAGCCAGCTCGGCCGCGATGTCGCCGTCAAGGTCCTCCACCGGGAATACGGGCGCGACCCCGACTTCGTCGCGCGATTCCGCCAGGAGGCCCACGCCGCTGCGGCGCTGAGCCACCCCGGCATCGTGGCGGTCCACGACTTCGGCGTCGACGACGAGGGCCCGTACCTCGTGATGGAGCTGGTCGACGGCGAGGATCTCGCCTCGCTCCTCCGCCGGAACGGCCCGCTCCCGCCGCGCCAGGCTGCGCGCCTGGTTGCCGAGGTCGCACGCGCGCTCGATGCGGCACACGACCGCGGAATCGTGCACCGCGACGTGAAGCCCGGCAACATCATGCTGAATGCCAACGGGCGCGTGAAGGTCACCGATTTCGGGATCGCGCGGGCCTGGGCGGACGCCGGGCTGACGCTTCCGGGTACGACCCTCGGATCGGTCCACTACTTCAGCCCCGAGCAGGCGCTCGGGGAGCCGGCGACGGCCGCCTCGGACGTCTACAGCCTGGGCATCGTCCTGTACGAGCTGCTGAGCGGGCGCCGGCCCTGGGAAGGCGACTCCGCGGCCGCCGTCGCCATGGCCCGGATCTCGGCGCAACCGCCGCGCATTTCCGACGTCCGGCCCAGCGTCCCGCCGGCCCTCGAGGCGATCGATCGAAAGGCTCTCGCTCGCGACGCGCCGTCGCGCTTCGCGAGCGCCGGGGCCATGGCCGATGCGCTGGAGGCATTCCTGGAGGAGGGCCGGATCGCCGGGGCGCGGCCTGCCGGGCAGGTCGCCGCCGGAGCCGCCGCGGCTGCCGCCGGTCTCGCCGGGGCAGGCGCGGCGGGGGCGATCGCCGCCGGCGGCGTGGCGGGTGCCGCGGCGCGGGTCGCGGCCACACCCACCGCAGCGACGGGACCGGGCGTCGGTCCGCGTCCGCCGTACTCGGGCCCGGTCCGAACGGCCGCCTCGCGGGTGCCGCCCCCGTACGATCCGAACGCGTATGCCGGCGTCGGGCCCGACGCGGCCGATTCCGTTCGACGCGGCGGGGTGCCCCCGCCCACCGATCCCGACGACGAGGGTGGCACGAGCCCATGGATCTGGGTCGCCGGCCTCATCGGCCTGGTGGTCCTCGCGATCGCAGGGTTCCTGCTCTTCCGGCTCGTCACCGCCGGTTCCGGTCCCGCCGTGACGCCCGGCCCTGGAAGCGTGACCCTGCCCTCGTATATCGGGCAGGCGTATCTCGACGCGAGCACGCAGGCCGATGGCCTGGGGGTCAACCTCAAGCCCAACTACGTCAAGCGCAACGATGCCGCGGAGGGCACGATCGTCGGACAGGACCCGCCCGCGGGGACGAGCGTCACGAAGGGGTCGGACGTCAAGGTGGACGTCGTGAGCGGCAAGGACCTCGTCGCGGTCCCCTCGATCGTCGGCGTGCCCGAAGGTGACGCGATCCGCGCCATCACCGACGCGAGGCTTCGCCTGGGAACCCGCACCGACGACTTCGACCCGACCATCGCGGTCGGCTCCATCATCGGCCAGGGGCTGCCGGCGGGTCTGACCGTGCCCGTGGACACGCCGCTCGACTACGTGGTGTCCAAGGGCCCCCAGCCGAGCCCGAGCGCGTCCCCGTCTCCGTCCCCTTCGCCGGTCCCGTCGCCCGTCCCGTCCCCGTCCCCGTCGCCGGAGCCGAGCGCGGCACCCACGCCGGTCCCCTCGGCCGCACCCTCGCCCGTGGCGATCGTCGGAACGTACGTCGGGCTGACCGTGGCGCAGGCCAAGGCCCAGGCGACGGCCGAGGGCTTGTTGATCCAGTGGCAGGGCGGCGGCACGCCGGCCGACTCGGACGTGGTCGACGGGCAGAACCCGCCCGCTGGTGCCGGGGTGGCGCCCGGCTCCTCGATCGTGCTCAACGCCGTGCCGGCACCGAGTCCCTCGCCCTGACCGAGGCGTCGGGGCACGGCGATCCGTCGCCGATCGAACGGGCGTTCAGGCGCCCGGCTTGCCCCAGAGCGTGCCCGGTGCAGGGAACGGGGGCCCCGCGGGATCGATGAGCGGGACGGCAACCCCGGATTCCGATCGTCCGGGAGCCACCGGGACCGGTCGCCAGCAGCCCCGCAGCTCATCGCCGCGGAGCGCGGAACGCCGCGAATCGAGGCCGCAGGTGCCGCCGAGCGGACCCGCGATCGCCCGCCGGAAATGGGTGCACGAACCGCAGCTGGTGCTGGAGCGACGGCAGACCCAGCATCGGGCTGCCTCGGGCTGCGGTGTCCGGCAGTGCGGGCAGCGCCAGTTCGCCATGTGCGGATGGTAGCTGCGCCGGTGCTCGCGCGCTAGGGGATGATGGTGATCACGACGCGACCCGACGCGTCGCCGAACTCGGGCGTGGTCAGGAACGCGAGACCGGGTCCGCTCCCCGGCGTGGCGCCGGCGGGAATCGTGGTCTGGAAGAGCGCGACGCCTGATGCGTCCGTCGTCCCCTGGCCCGTGATGAGGGGCACGCCGGGGATCGAGAGCGTGAACGTGATGTCGCGCCCGGGCAGGCTGATGCCGCCTGGATCCGTCGCGACCGCCCGCAGCTGCAGCATCCGGGGCAGCTTCGCGGCGCTGATCCGATAGGACGTGGCGCTGAGAGCGACCTTCAGCTGGCCGGTCCCCCGGCGCACCGAGAGGACCGCCGTCGCGGCGTTGCCGGCAGGATCGACTGCCGTCAGCGAGATCGCGTTCGTCCCGTCCGCGAGCCCGAGGACGACCTGGAAGCTCCCCGGGCTGTCCGCGACGCTGATCGCGGTGCGTCCATTCGCCTCGTTGCGCGCCGTGACCGTCGAGTGGCCCTGGGTGGTGCCGACGATCGTGACGGACGTGCCGTTGACCGTCGACGCGTTCGCAGGCGATGTGATGGTGATCTTGGGCTTCGCCGTGTCCAGCACGTACGTCACGATCGGAGATGCCTCGCTCTCGCCGGCCGGGCCGATCGCGATCGCCGAGAAGTCGTTGCGGCCCGGCTGGAGCGGAACGTCGGGGATCGCGAAGTTGGGCGTCTCGCCCAGCGCGATCTCGCGGACCTGGACCGGTTCCTTCTTCGGCAGCGACACGAGGAGGCGGATCCGGATGCCGGCCCGTTGCCCGACGACGCTCGCCGGCACGCTGCCGGTCACGGTGACCGCGGGCTGGTTCGTGGCCGTCTGTGCCGGCGCGTCGAGCACGGGAGCGACCGGAACCGGGGCCAGCGTCGGCGTCGGCGAGGGTGACGGCAGCACGGCCCCGGCGATCCCGGAGACCGCGCCTCCGACCTTCGAGACGATCCCTGGGAGCGCCCCGGCGACCGTGAGAAGCACCACCGCCACGAGCGCGACCACGGAGACGCCAAGGGCGGCCTTCACGGCCATGGGCAGGCTGCGGGGCGTCTCGGGGGTACGTGGCGGCGGGATGCGCGGGACGGCCGGCCGACGAGGCACCGGTGCAGCCGGCCGGGGTCGGCCGGTGGAGGGCGGTCGAGGCCGAACCTGGTTCGGCCGTCCGCGGCGGGGCATCATCGCCGGGCATTGTCGCACGCCGACGACCCGTGGCCGGGGCCGCACGCCTCGCCCCGGGACCCGGCCCGCGGGGCGTCGCGACGGTGCGCAGGTGCGGGGCGGTCCGGTGTACGCTGGCGTGCAATGAACGCGTGTGGGAGCGTCCGGTCCGGTGCGTGATGGGATCGACGCTGGCCGCCAGCCGCGCGCATCGCGCACGGATGCCGGTGAGCCATCCATCCGACTCGGCCCGGTGATCCGGAACCCGATCCCGGGGCGGGACGGCGCGGCCGGCATGCGCGCGTCGTACCCGACCTCCCGGTCGGTCATGGAGAGCCGACCGCCCGTGCAGGGCCGGCCGCCGATGCAGGGGCGGCCCGCCGCGGTCGCCACCGGCACGCGAGACGCCGAGACGATGCGGCGCACGCCGCTCGCGCGGCCAACTCCCCGCACCGGCTTCGGCGCGGCGCGCACGGGGTTCGGGCTTCCGAGCCTCCGGCGGAACGTATGCCCGCATTTCTACATGACGGGCATCCGCGGCTCGGTGCCGATCCAGGCGCCGCACCTCCTCAAGGCGCTGGTCCGCCAGGACCACACCGTCTCGCGTTGCCAGCTGCGGGGCGGCGTCCACATGGAGGAGGGCTACGTCAACGACGTGTGCCTCGGCTCCCGCTTCAACCAGTGCGTCTTCTACGAGGACGACCTGGAGCTGTGACCGGGGTGGAGGGCGGCCACCCGCCGGCCACCTTCGCCGAGTCGGTCGCCGCGCTGGAGGCTCGCGGGCGGTTCGGGATCCGGCTGGGCCTCGGTCGCACCAGGGCGCTGCTGGCGGCGCTCGGGCACCCCGAGCAGGGCATCCGCGGCGCGCTCATCGGCGGAACCAACGGCAAGGGGAGCGTGGTCGCGCTCGTCGGTGCGTGCCTCGCGGCCGCCGGGTATCGCGCCGGCGAGACGCCGAAGCCGCACCTGGTCAGCTACCGGGAACGGATCCGGATCGCGGGGCACCCGATCGCGCCGGCCGACTTCACGAGCCTGGTCCGGGCAGGCCTTCCGGTCGCGGACCGCGTGGCCCGGCGCCACGGTCCGCCGACGGAGTTCGAGCTGCTCACCGCGCTCGCGTTCCGCCACTTCGCCGACGAACGCGTTGACCTGGCCGTGGTCGAGGTCGGCCTCGGCGGCCGGCTCGATGCGACGCACGCATGGGATGGCGGGATCGCCGCGATCACGAACGTCGACCTCGACCACACCGAGCACCTGGGACCGACCGTCGAGCTGATCGCACGGGAGAAGGCCGCGATCGTCATGCGCGGCGATCTCGCGATCACGGGCGCGACGGGTCCGGCTCTCGGGCCGCTTCGCCGTCGAGCGCGGCGGGTCGGC
>JADGQH010000215.1 GCA_017881985.1 Chloroflexota bacterium
CCAGCGTAACGAGCGCGGCGGTCACCTCCACGACGAACATCACCGGGTTCTTGTAGAGCTCGCGCGGGTCGAACTTGCGGAGGGCCGGCCGCAGCGCGGCCCGCAGGAGCGCGGGATCGAAGATGCCCCGCGGGGTCCTGGGAGCGCCCGGCGTTCCGGCCGTTGCCTCTCGCTCGGCACGCTGGATGCGGCGGGTGCCGCGACCCGTGTCGATGACCGAACGGACGAGGCGCGAGCCGCGGCCGAGGGTGCGGGCTGGGTTGATCATCTCAGAACACCTGGCCTGCGGCCATCTTGAGCTGCTCGACGATGGGGCCCAGCGAGAGCGCCGGGAAGAAGGTGAGTGCGCCGACGATCACGATCACCCCGATGAGCAGCGCGACCCAGATCGGGCCGGTAGTCGGGAATGTGCCGAGCGACGGTGCGACCCGCCGCTTGGCGGCCATCGAGCCGGCGATCGCGAGGGCCGGGATGATCTCCGCGAAGCGGCCAATGAGCATCGCGAAGCCTCCGGTCAGGTTGTAGAAGAGGGTGTTGCCGCTCAGGCCCGCGAAGGCCGAGCCGTTGTTGCCGGTCTGGCTCGAGTAGGCGTAGAGGATCTCGCTGAAGCCGTGCGGCCCGGCGTTGAGGGGCCCGGCGAGACCCGGTGGCGCAACCGAGGCGATGGCCGAGAAGACGAGGATGCTGCCACCCATCGCCAGCACCGCCAGGATCGCCATCTTGATCTCGTACGACTCGATCTTCTTGCCCAGGTACTCGGGGGTCCGACCGACCATCAGGCCCGCGATGAAGACGGCGAGGATCGCCCCGAACACGATGTGGCCATAAAGGCCCGCCCCGATGCCGCCGGGGGTGATCTCGCCCAGCTGGATCAGGACAAGGGGCACCATGCCGCCGAGCGGCAGGAAGCTGTCGTGCATCGAGTTAACGGCGCCGGTACTTGTGCCGGTCGTCACGGCGGCGAAGACGGCACTCGCGTCCGCGCCGAAGCGGACCTCCTTGCCTTCCATGTTGCCGAGGGCCGTGTTCACCGCCTGCGGGTAGATCGGGTTGCCCTGCTGCTCGCTCCAGGTCACCACGCCGATGGCCACGACGAGGATGACCATCATCGCCGCGAAGAGCGCCCAGCCCTGCTTCTCGTTGCCCGTCATCCGCCCGAACGTGTTCGTGAGCGCGAATGGGATCAGCAGGATGAGGAACATCTCGAGCCAGTTCGTGAGCCCGTTGGGGTTCTCGAACGGGTGGGCCGAGTTGGCGTTGAAGAAGCCGCCGCCGTTGTTGCCGAGCTCCTTGATCGCCTCCTGGGACGCGACGGGGCCAACGGTGATGGTCTGGCTGGCGCCCTGGAGCGTGTGGACCGTGGTCGAGGCGTCGAACGTCTGGACGACGCCCTGGGAGACGAGCACGAGTGCGGCCACGAAGGCGATCGGGAGCAGGATGTAGAGCGTGCTCCGCGTCACGTCGACCCAGAAGTTGCCGAGCGTGCTCGCGGAGCGGCGGACCAGACCCCGCGCAAGCGCGATCGCGACCACCAGGCCCATGGCGGCGGACGTGAAGTTGCGAACCGTGAGCCCGGCCATCTGGGTCAGGTAGCTCATCGTGTTCTCGCCGCTGTAGTTCTGCCAGTTCGTGTTGGTCTCGAAGCTCACCGCGGTGTTGAACGAGAGGTCCTGGGGAACGGCTCCAAAACCGCTCGGGTTGAGCGGCAGCGAGCCCTGGATCCGCTGCTGGACATACAGGACGAGGATCCCGACGAACGCGAAGACCAGCAGCGATACGGCGTAGCCGGTCCAGCGCTGCTCGACCGTCTCGTCAACGCCCATGACGCGGTAGATCCCGCGCTCGACGGGCCGCATGACCGGCGAGAGGAACGTCCGCTCGCCCTCGAAGACGCGCCGCATGTACCCGCCCAGCGGACGGGTTGCGAGGAGGATGGCGCCGAGGACGGTGACGATCTGGATCAGGCCCGGAATGTTCGGCATGGCTCAGAAATCCTCGGGCCGGAGAAGGGTCCAGAAAAGGTAGATGGCCAGCAGGAGGGCGATCACGCCCCCGACAAGGTCGCTGCCGTTCATCGGGCCAGCTTCCTCGCGAGCCAGAGGAAGGCGAAGAACGCGAGGGCCCAGACCAGGGTCAGGGCGATCATCGCGAGATCAAAGAGCATCCAGACCTCCCCCGGAGGCGGCGTCGGCCGCTCTCTCGTCTTGGAGCCCACCCCGCTCGACCACGTCGACGAGGGTCGGCAGGGCGAAGGGCTTCGGCAGGAAGCCGGCCACGTTGAACTCGCGGAGCCGCGCCGTGGGGATCGACGTTGCGCTGACCACGTAGACCGGCGGCGACCCGGCCGCCGCCAGCTCGGGACCGCGGAGGAGGTTCCAGCCCGACGCCCCCGGCAGGTTGATGTCCAGCAGGACCACCGTCGGCTGGAACCCCGCCCGGAGCAGCTCGACGGCGTCCTCGACGGACGCGGCCGAGCGCGCATCGTGGCCGCGAGCGCAGAGGTGACGCTCGATGATGCTGGCGAGGCTCAAGTCGTCCTCGACGAGCAGGACCCGGGCGGCGCGGTCAGGCTTCGACATCGGTTCGCCTCACCACGACGTCGCAGCCCGAATCGTCGGCCCAGTAGAGCGGGTCGAGCGCGATTCCCTCCCGCTGCGCCTCCGGGCTGAGCTGGTGGAGGACGGCCTCGGCGAAGCGCAGCCCGGTCAGCGTGACGCGGGTCGCGGCGCCGGATCGGACCAGCGCGATCGCGGATTCGACCTCTCGCACCTCGCCCGCCAGTCGGTAGGTGGTGGTTCCATCCCCGAACGCGTCGGGGCCGCTCACGTGTGGCATGCCTCGAGGATCCGCCCGGGGTCCAAGAGGCGGGTGCGGTTCCGGGAGCCGGCGGCCTAAAGTCGGCCTAAACGTTTGGGCCGCGGCGGCGGCAATCGGCCGCCTGTGCGGGTCGGATCCGTCGGGACCGCCCCGCGTCAGACCGCAGCCGGCGCGTCAAGTGGCACGGTGGGCCTCGGGGCCGCGACGCGATACCCGATCCCCGGCTCGGTCGCGATCATCTGCTCGATCGCGGGCCCGACGCCCGCGTCGGCGAGCTTGTGCCGAAGCCGTCCGACGTAGACGTGGAGATACTCGCGCGCACCCGCGTGTTCGTGGCCCCAGACCGCCCGAAGCAGGCGTTCGCGCGTCACGAGTCGGCCCTGGTTGGACAGGAGCACCTTGAGCAGCTCGTACTCGCGCGGGGAGAAGTGGACCGGATCCCCGGCCACGGTGACGGAGCGGCGAACCGGGTCGAGCTCGACCTGCCCGAGCCGCAGCCTGCCGTCCGGACCCACGTCGGGCCCAAGGCGACGCAGCACCGCGCGGATGCGCGCCTCGAGCTCGCCGATCGAGAATGGCTTGGACAGGTAGTCGTCGGCGCCCGCCTCCAGTCCGGCGACCTTGTCCCGCTCCTCGCCCCGGGCCGACAGCACGATGATCGGCGTCACGGCGTCGCGCCGGATGCGACGGATGACCTCGACGCCGTCGAGGTCGGGCAGGCCCAGGTCGAGCAGGACGAGGTCCGGCCGGTGCGCCTCCCAGGCACGCATGGCCTCCCTGGCGGACGCAGCCTCGTCCACGCGGTAGCCGCGTCGAGCGAGGTACGCCCGCAGCAGGCGCCGCGCAGGCTCCTCATCCTCGACCACGAGCAACCACGCCCCGGAGGCGGTCATCGGGCCGTCTCGGCGGGAACCGGGCCGCGCTCGTCACGGTCCGCCGGCGACGCGTCTGCGGTCGGCGATGCGTCTGCGGGGGGTGGGGCGTCTGCGGCGCGCAGCCGGACCACGACTGCCAGGCCGCCATCGACGCCACGCTCGGCGCGGACGGTGCCACCCATCGCGCGCGTGAGCCCTGCCACCACTGTCAGGCCGATCCCCATCCCGCGCCGGGACAGGTCGTCCGACCTGGGCACCTGGTAGAACTTGTCGAAGAGGTGCGCCAGGGCACGAACCGGGACGCCGTCGCCGTCATCGGCGACGCTCACCTCGACGGCGGACTCCTCGGGCAGGTCCCGGCCCTGGACCACGATCGTGGGGCCTCCGTACCGAACCGCGTTCTCGAGCAGGTTGGCCAGGACCTGGCCCAGGTAGACGTCGTCGACGAGCACGGGCGGCAGCGACGGCGGGATGTCGACCCGGATCGTCTTCCCCTCGGCATGCGTCCGGCCGACGGCCTGCCGAGCCAGCTCGCCCGCATCCTGGGCGGCCAGTTCCGGCCTGAGCGCACCGCCCTCGATCCGACTCAGGTCCAGGAGATTGCGCACGAGCCGACCCATCCGCTCGGCCTCGGCATCGATGGTCTGGAAGGCCTCGAACTGCTCGTCCTCGCTCCAGCCGATGCTTCGATCCAGCATGCTGCCGGCGGCCGCGCGGATCGTGGCGAGCGGTGTCCGCAGGTCGTGGGAGACCGAGTCCAACAGCGCGGACTTCAGCGACTCGCTCTCGCGGAGGATCGCGGTGTTCGTGGCCTCTTCCGACAGGCGGTCCCGGACCACGGCCTGGCCGAGCTGGTCCGCTGCGGCCGCCAGGATCCGGGTCTCCGCGCGGTCCGGCTCATGCTCGGCGCGGGCGCGAAGCGCCCACAGCGAGCCGAGGGGCTCGCCGGCGACCTCGACGCGGACCCGGTGGACGACCGCCTTTGCCGACCGTCGCGAGCCGGCCCGGCCCACGTGGGTTCGGACCCAGCGCGCCGGGCCGTCGGAAGGGCGCTGGAGGACGACGTGCCAACCCGGCATCGGCAGCGCCTCCCCCGCGGCCGTATCGGCGACGATCCGCTCCTCGGTCGGCGACGGACCGAGCCCGAACCAGACGCGATCCATGGCGGTGGTCTCCGCGAGCCGGGCGAGGACGAGCGGCGTGGCCTCGTCGACGGTCCTCGTCGAGGCGAGGACGCCGGTGATCCCGTAAAGAGACTCCGCTTCGAGCGCGCGGTCCGCCGCCTCCTGGGCGCGCTGCGTCTGGAGCGCCGCCAGCCGACCGATGACAACGGCCACGGCCAGGAGCAAGAGCAGGTTGAGCCACTCGTCGGGGCTCGCGATCGTGAACGTGTAGATCGGCGGGACGAACAGGAAGTCGTACAGGAGGAACGCCGCGACCGAGGTCACCACCGCGGGCGCCGTCCCGTAGAGCATGCCGACCGCCAGTACGGCCAGCAGATAGACCGGTGCCACGTCCGGGACGACGGCGCGGATTGCCGCGACGGCCAGCGTCGAGCCGGCGAGCGCCACGCAGATCGCGGCGGCGATCGTCGTCGCCGAGCGCCGACCGGCGACCCGGCCCATCAGGCCACGCCCTCCGGCGAATGCCACCATGTGCTCGATACTAGTACCCGCGGCGGCCGAATCACGCAGTCGCAGGCCCGACCTTGAGCGATCGTTGAGCGACTTCGGCGCGCGCCGGGCTGGTTTCGTTAGCGATGTTGTGCAGTAGACTGCCCGCATGAACGAGGGACCTGCGCCGGCCGACCCGGTGCGAGCGATCGCCGCGCTCGACGAGCCGACGCGCCGACGGCTCTACGAGTACGTCGCCGGCCGCGACGAGCCGGTCGGTCGGGACGAGGCCGCCGAAGCG
>JADGQH010000216.1 GCA_017881985.1 Chloroflexota bacterium
GTATGTGAGGTCGGATCGCCGATCGACGGTGGGATGCGGGTGCGGCGCCAGTGCCGAGGGGATTCCTGAGCACGATCGGCCGGCATACCGGGTCGTGCGGCCTCGGGCCGGGGCCGCGAACGGCGCATACGAGTCACGGAGCGCATATTCCGGACGAACGGACGGCGACTCGATCGCCGGGGGCACCGCCCGGGACCCGGCGCCGGACGTGCCGCGTCGGGAAGGTGGCCACGCGGTCGACCAGCCGCCGGGGAAGGGTCGCAACATGCTCCACCCGCGGTCAGCCGTGACGGCCCCGCGGTCAGGGCCGCCGAACCAGCCGGGGAAGCGTCGTCGCCTGCCGCCGCCGGATCGCCGCTCCGGGTCGTCCGCTGGTCCGCGGCCACGCTGCCACCTCCACTGGCGCGACCCGGCTCGAAGCCGTCCGCGGGGCGCGGAGCATAGCACGGGCGTTCGGGCTCGCACACACGCCGAGAGCGCGCGGCGCGACGCGCAGCTGCCGATCGGCGGTCACGCCCGGCTCGGCGGGACTCGTCGAATTCGGCGGCGGACCGGGAGCCGACTTGGACTACGCTAGCGGCGTGCCCCCGTAGCTCAATGGATAGAGCGACCGGTTTCTACCCGGTTGGTTGCGGGTTCGACTCCTGCCGGGGGCGCCAGCGCTGGGCGCCAACCGGTCAGGGCGGGTGTCGGAGCAAGCCTGGTCTCCGAGCGCTCGACCGGCCAAGCGACATCACTCGATCGGCCAAGCGGGTCCGAGCATTCGACCGCCGGAGCGGCAATCTCGCCCACTGGCGCTGACAGACCGCCAGCTCGGTCGCGCTGGTCGTCACTGGACCGCCGAGCCGAGGATCCTGGCACCTGTCAGCGACCTCAATTCGCCACGGATAGGCAGACGCCCACGGGCAGACTGACCTTCGGGTGCTTGTGGGACGGCACGCCGACGCGCATCGTCGCTGAGCGGGATCGGATGGGTGCCCGATGCAGCCCGGCTTTCTGGTCAAGGGAATGGCCCAGGGTCCCACGACGTCCGGTCGCCTTGGTGCGGCTTGGATGCATGGGCAGGATGGATCGGAACAGCAATGCCCTTCATGGGTTCATGCGAGCACGGCAGTTTCCGTTGAACGAGATCCGCGCCCGGGATTGCTTCTCGATCGCTGCCACCCCGCGGTTTCGTGCCTCACGGAGACGACGAGTCCGGGCGGCCTCCAGGCAGGGGATGATCCTCGCGATCGGCGTGGCGGTCCTCGACTGCATCTGGCTTGTCGCGTTCCACGTCGATGCTGGGCAACTGATCCTGGCACTCAACGCGATGATTGCCCTCGTGGCGGCAGGCGGCTTCCTGATGCTCGGCTCCGTCGCGAGACGGAGGCCCGAAGGCGTCGTCTTCGCCACGCTCGTCGTCGTCGACGCCGCCACCCTCGCGCTTGGGCTTGGACACCCGGTCCTCGGGTCCGTGGCGGTCGGCTACCTCCTGCTGCTGCCCGTCGTCGTTTCGCTGGTGATCCCGTGGGCGACGAGGATCCACGTGACCTGGCTCGCACTCCACGCCGCGCTGGTGCTCGGCTACGCCCTGTTCGCACCGACGGAGTCCATCCCGGACGGCGCCCGGGACCAGCTTGTCGGGCTGCTCATCGTCGCAATCGCGGTCAGCCAGTCCGGCAACGTGACGGGCGTCCGGGGTCGCGTATCGAGCTTCACGCAGATCCAGCAGATCAGCGCCCTCAACCGACAGGCGCGTCGCGACCAGATGCGCCTGGACTCGCTCAACGCGATCCTCGAGACCACGGCGGCGACCGACATGTTGACCGGTCTCGGGAACCGGCTGGCGCTCGATGCAGGCCTCCGGCTGGCGCGCTCACGGATCGAGCGGCAGCACGAGTCCTACGGCCTGCTGATCCTTGATCTCGATCGCTTCAAGGCGATCAATGACGAGCGCGGCCACCTGGCTGGCGACGACGTGCTCCGGGCCGCGAGCGACGCGCTGCGACGAGTTCTCCGCGCTGGCGACTCGGCCTACCGGTACGGCGGTGAGGAGTTCGTCGCGCTGATCCTGGTGACCCGGCCGCCGGAGGCGCTCGCCGCCGCCGAACGAATCCGGGCCGCGATCGACTCGCTCCAGATCCCCAACGCCCGAAACGCACCGTACGGGCATCTGACCACGTCCGTGGGCGTGACAATGATCGGGCCCCTCGATCTGTCCGCCGACGATGCGTCGTGGCTGGCGCGAGCCGACGGTGCACTCTATCGGGCCAAGGCCAACGGCCGGAACCGTACCGAGGTCGGCCCGGCCGACGCAGACGCAGACGGAACGGATCGGTCGCGCTCTCCAGCGGATCGTGGGCGTCGGGACGTGACGCCGGTCGTTCCTTGGCCCACGGCCAGACCCGTTCCGGGTCGGCTCGATCGGCTGGCCCGACCACGGGGTGCCAGATGAGCATCCAGCCAGCGGCGGCACCGATCGCCCGCGCAGGTCACCGCGCGACGACCTCGTAGCCGGTCAGGTGCTCGAGGCGTTCGAGCACGATCGTCTCCGCGAGCGCGTGGTCGATCCGATCGTGCGAGAGGCGGTGTTCGCGGCTCTCCATGTAGGCGCTGAACGCAGCCCGGTCGCGCCAGTGGCTGACCATCAGGACCTCGGACGGGTCCGTGGACGACTGCCAGACCTCGATTCCCTCGACGCCGTCGAACGCTTCGACGAGGTGCGCCCGCGAGCGGAACGCGTCGATCAGCTCGGCCGAATGGTCCGGCTCGACGCGAAGCCGGGAGACGCTCACGTACACTTGGTTCCGCCCCTTCCTGGCTCCTGGTTGCCCACCGCCGTGCCCGCCGCCGGCGCGGATCGGACCGCCCGCGGCCACAGTGCGCGCTGCAACAGTCGATCCGGAAGCCCGAAATACGGTGCATTCGGCACTGTCATGGCCGTCAGTCGTCCCGGATCGTGCCGTTCATCGGTTTCCTCCGCGTCCCGCCCGGAGACCCGACCCTATGTCCACCAGAGCGGGTCGATTCGACAGGCAGCGCACACTTCCAGGTAACGGATTGCCGCGGCGGTCCACCCAGGAGCTCGCCGAGCGCGGGTCTCCCCGTACGATCGAGGACGAGGAACTGAACCCATGAGCATGGACACGATCCTGCGCATCGACATGGGCGCCGAGGGCGGCCCGAAGACCACGACCCAGCCGCTCGGCGACTATGCCGGGTTGGGCGGCCGCGCCATGACGTCGCTCGTCGTGGCCGCTGAGGTCGACCCGCTCTGCCACCCGCTGAGCGCGGCCAACAAGCTCGTCTTCGCGCCGGGCATGCTCACCGGGTCCGCCGCGTCGACCAGCGGACGCATCTCCGTCGGCTGCAAGAGCCCCCTCACGGGCGGCATCAAGGAAGCCAACGCCGGCGGCCAGGCGGGCCAGGCGATCGCGCGGCTCGGCTACGCGGCGATCGTCGTCGAGGGCCAGCCCGCGGGCGACGACCTGTGGACGATCCTGATCAACACCAAGGGCGTTTCCTTCAAGGTCGACAACGACCTCCGCGGCCTCGGCACCTACGACAGCGTCGAGAAGCTCCGCGCCGAGTACGGCGAGAAGGTCACCTTCATGCTCATCGGCCAGGCCGGCGAGATGATGCTGCCGGCCGCCTCGATCGCGGCCTGCGACCGCGAGCTGCACCCGACCCGCCACATGGGCCGCGGCGGCGTCGGCGCCGTGATGGGCTCCAAGAAGATCAAGGCGTTCATCCTCGACGAGACCGGGACAAAGACCCGCCAGCCGGCCGACGCGGCACGCTTCAAGGCGGCGGCGACGATCTTCAACGAGGGGCTCCGGCGCCACGGCGTCACGGGCACGGGCCTGCCCTCATTCGGGACCAACGTCCTGACCAACATCCTCAACGAGGCCGGCGGCTACCCGACCCGCAACTTCAGCACGGGCCAGTTCGAGGATGCCACCAAGATCAGCGGCGAGACCCAGGCCGCGCTGATGACGGAGCGAGGCGGCGAGCCCACCCACGGCTGCCACCGCGGCTGCATCATCCAGTGCTCCGGCATCTACAACGACGCGACCGGCAAGTACCAGAGCAAGCAGGCCGAGTACGAGACCGTCTGGTCGTTCGGCGGCAACCTCGGCATCAACGACCTCGACACGATCCAGGCGCTCGACCGCCTGTGCGACGATGCGGGCATCGACACGATCGACGCAGGGGTTGCGGTCGGCGTCGCGATGGAGGGCGGGCTCCTGCCGTTCGGCGACGGCCCGGGCGCCATCCGCCTGCTCACCGAGGTCGGCAAGGGCACCCCGCTCGGCCGGATCATCGGCTCGGGCGCCGGCACCACCGGCAAGGCCTTCGGCGTCGAGCGCGTGCCGGTCGTCAAGAACCAGGCGCTCCCAGCCTACGATCCGCGCGCGGTCCAGGGCATGGGCGTCACGTACGCCACGACCCCGATGGGCGCGGACCACACCGCCGGCTACGCCGTGACGGCGAACATCCTGCGGGTCGGCGGCTTCGTCGATCCGCTCAAGCCCGAGGGCCAGGTCGAGCTCTCGCGCAACCTCCAGATCGCGACCGCCGCGATCGACTCGACGGGCATGTGCCTCTTCGTCGCATTCCCCGTCCTCGACCAGCCCGAGACCTTCAGCGCCATGGTCGAGATCATCAACGGCTTCTACGACATCAACCTGACGGCCGACGACGTGTCGGCGCTCGGCAGGAAGGTCCTCGACGCCGAGCTCGACTTCAACGCCCGGGCCGGCTTCACCGCGCTCGACGACCGCCTGCCGCGCTTCTTCGAGGAGCAGCCCCTCGCGCCGCACGACGTCACCTTCATGGTGACCGACGCGGAGCTGGACGCCGTCTTCAGCTCGTAGGCGCCCTGCGGGCGGGTTGCGGCAATCTGACGAGCTGCCGCCCGCCCGCTACGGTCCGCCGTTCTCGTCGGGGCGCCGACGAGGACGGCGCCGACCTGTCGGGACGCGCTGGACGCCGCGCGCCACCCGGTCAGTCGTCGGTCGCGAGGATGACCTCGGTCGACTTGATGATGGCGACCACCCGCTTGCCTGGTGCCAGGCCCAGGCGTCGGGCAGACTCGGCCGTGATGGCGGCCACGAGCTCGTGTCCTCCGTCGACCTCGACCACGACCTCGGACATGACCGCGCCTTCCGTCACCACCCGAACGGTCGCCGGGAACTGGTTACGTGCGCTCAGCTTCATGAAGATCACCTCTCGATGTCGGGACGATGCATCACCAGACCGACGTCGATCCCGCGGCCCGAATGGCACCCTGATCGCCTGCGGGCGGATCGCTCGCATTGGGGCGCGATCATGTCATATCGCCAACGGTGTTCCCCCAGCTCGATCCCATCGGTGAGACCGCCGCCTCCGCTTGAGCCTCAGCGGCGACCGACCGGGCGTCAGCCGACGGTCCCGGCCAGCTTCCGGATGGCGGCCACGGCGCGATCGACGTCCCCGTTGGTGCTGAACGGGCCCGGTGAGAGCCGGACGGTGCCGCGCGGAAACGTGCCGAGCGTCCGGTGGGCGAGCGGCGCGCAGTGCAGCCCGGACCGCACCGC
>JADGQH010000217.1 GCA_017881985.1 Chloroflexota bacterium
CGAACGTTTCGGCCGCAGGCGCCGCACCGCCCCAGGGCGTCGCGCCGAGCTCCCTCGACGCGCCCGCAGCCGGCGCCCCGACGTCGAGCCTCGCGCCATCCGCTCCCGCGCCGATCGACCTCGTCGTCCCCGAGGCGATCGGAGATCTCACCGATACCCGGGCGGCGAGCGGGTCCGGCGCCCAGCGGGTGGTCCCGGTGACGCTGCCGGCCGCGTCGGGACTCTACCGGCTTGCCGTCACGCTGCATGACCCGGACGGCGTTGCGTACGACGCCGCGACGGAGGACCTGATCGGGGCCCTCATCGTCCAGGTCACCGGCAGCACGTGGGTCACCTACAGCGCCCCGGACCGGGTCGACGCGACCCCGGGCGGGCCGTTGGGGATCGCCATCCGCGTTGCCAACACCGGCTCCCAGGCGTGGGGTCCGCTGCCGATGCGCAACACGAGGGACCCGGAGCCCATCACGCCGGACACCCAGCCCCAGGTCGTGGGCCGCTGGGTCGCGCTGGACGACGGGACCTCGCCGTCGCTGCCCTTCGACGCGCTCGCCGGATCGGCTCCCGCTGCATTCGTCGTCCCGGGCTCCAGCGCGGTCGTCGACCTTGGCGTCACTGCCCCGGCGACGCCGGGGAGCTACCTCCTCCTGGTGGACCTGGTGACGTCCGACGGCGTCTCGCTGGCGGCCGCCGGGGTGCCGCCGCTGCTCATCCGCGTTGTCGTCGCGCCCGCAGCATCGCCCGGCCCCGCGGCCACGGCGATCCCGTCGACCGCGCCGTCTGCCGCGTCGGACCCCGGCACGGCCGCGCCCGCGGGGATCGGCCCCTGATGACCCGCGAGATCCTGGCCCCGCTCCTCGCGCTGGTCGTCCTCGTCAACGTGGCGGCGATCGCGTTCGCGCTGAGCGGTCGCCCGTGGCCGCTCCGCCCGGGTCGTCCGACCCTGGCCCGATTTGCCCGGCGAGCCGACCCCCGCGTCGGCGCCGGGGTCCGGTTTCGCCTCACCGACCGGCCAGTACCGACCGCCGCCGCCTGGGAGCGCGTCCTCACCGCGGAGTCGGCGCGGCACGCCGGCCTGCAGCGCCCGGCGACGGTCGTCGCGCTCGAGCTCGTCGGCCTGGACCGGCTCGCGGAGCGGGAGGGCGCCGCGCGCGCCGCGCTCCTCCGCTGGCTGGTCCTCAACCGGCTCCGCGAGGCGACGCAGGCGTCCGATCCGGTCGGCTGGGACGGCGCCGGGACGTTCGGGATCGTCCTCCTGGGCGCCGACGCACCCGCCGCCGCCGCCTACGTGGCGCACCTCGTCGAATGGCTGCGCCCGTGGGTCGGCGGGGTCGCAGCTCCCGTCCAGCTGGCGATCGGCTGGGTGAGCCCGCCGGTCGGGGCCGACCTGCACGTCGCGCTGGGCCACGCCCAGCTGCGGATGGCGGCCCATCGGAGCCGGTTCCCGCTTCGGACCATCGCCGCGTAGCTTCGGGCCCGCGGGCCCTGCCGCGTACGGACCTTCGGCCCCACGCGGACCCCCAAGGCGAGGGGTGGCGCTCGATCCAAATACGGGCTGGAGGACGGCCCATCTGGGTCGCGTAATGCACGAATGCGATACCTCCGCCCCGACGTGGTCCTCAGATGACCGCGAGCCCGCTCCAGTTGGCCCGGAAATCCACGCCAGTTCCGGCCCTCGTAGCTCTCGTCGCCGTGGTGGCGGCCCTGGCGCTGGGAGGCGCCTGGCTTGCCATCACAGCCTTCACGACGGGCCACGACGACGCCGGTCAGCCGCATCCCGATTTCGTCGGCGAGCGGATCACGACCAGCTACGGGTCCTTCACCGTCCAGCACGTCGAGGACATTGGGGGGCTCACCTCGAACGACCTTGCCGGGGTGACGCACGGGATCCAGAACCTGGTTCTCTCTGACAGCGCGCAGGTCGAGACGGCGGTGCTCTTCACCAACGAGAGCGGAGACTCGGTCCAGGTGAGCCCGTCGCAGTTCCGTCTCGTCGTCGACGGCGCGGCCGATCCTGTCGAGCCTACCGGCTCAACGATCCGGCCGCTTCTCCTGCAGCCGGGGGCGAGCCTCGAGGCGAGCATGACGTTCGTCGTCAAGCAGACCGGGGCCCGGCTGTCGGTCACCTATGCGGATCCCGGGGGCGCCCTGATCACGGTTCCGGCCGGCGTGCTCGGCCAGGCACCGCCAGACACGGGCAACGGCCATTCGCACTGATCCCGCGGGGGTTCCCCCGCACCGCGACCCATCTCATCCACTTCGCGACCTAATCAATGGAGGGGTAGTCACTTCGATGAACGTCCAGCTTCGTGATCCCGGCAGTCGCCGGGACCGATGGCATACCAGGCCTGCCGCCCTCGCGGCACTCAGCCTTGCCCTGGCCTACGGGGGTGGCCTGTGGCTCTACCTGCTGCACGAGGCGGAGGGCGCGACGGAGCCCGGGGCTCCGTCCGGCCTGATCCACTGGCTCCGTGACTCGACGCTCCTGCTCCCGGTCGTCATGGCCAGCGTGTGGCTCGGCCTCTTCGTCGGCCGTCGCGTCATGCGCTCGCTCGCCGACGGGGGCTCGCGGGCCCTCGCGGTCACCGCGGTCGCGACCCTGGTGGCGGCGATCACGAGCGTGGCAGAGGCGCTTGCCAGCCCGCTCCACGAGATCGCCTTCGGCGGCGGGCATACGCACCACGGCGTTGCCGTCCCGCTCGCCGTCCACATGGCCTATGACGGGATCGTCGCGCTCGCGGCGAACCTCGTCATCGCGGGCATCGTCCTGCTCGTCCTCCGCGGCGACGCCTGGACGGCGTCCCGCCCGGTCCCGCTGCGGCTCCGCCTCGTGCGGTCCCTCCCGGTGCGGCGGGCGTTCGCGCTCGCCTCGAGCGCGGCCCTGATCGCGTCGTCGGGGCTCCTGCTCCCGATCAGCACGAATGCCGTCGCGGCGGCGGGGCCCGCGCTCGGGCCGTGCCCGGCCGGCGCCCCGTCGAAGTCGTTCAACATCTCCGCGATCGACGTCAACCCGACCGCCCACACCGCCAGCCCGAACAACAAGATCGGCCTCTGGCTCAACCGCTTCGGCGACCACGACCCGTTCGCCCAGATGTTCGTCCTCGACAGCATGATCCCGGCCGTGCAGGCCCAGGTCGCTGCCGGGCCGAGCTCGATCTCGATCGGCCTCCGCGACGACCCGCTCCAGCCGCTCGCCATCCGGGCGAACGAGGGCGACTGCGTCACGATCAACTTCACGAACCGGACCACCGGCCCGGCGCCGCTCGCCACCGATAACACGTACGGAATCCACATCGACGGCCTCGCCTTCGACACGGGCTCTTCGGGCGATGCCATCGGCAACAACCCGAACTCCTCCGTGCCCCAGGGCGGCACCGCCACGTACACCTACTGGGTCCCGAATGACCCGACCCTCGAGGGCGGGCACTACCTGCACCCGGGCCCCGGGAACCGCCAGGCCGTCGCACACGGCCTCTTCGGCGCGCTCGTCGTGGAGCCGCCCGGCTCCACGTACCGCAACCCGACCACCGGCCAGCCGCAGATCTCCGGCTGGGAAGCCGACATCATCCCGGGCGACTCGACCAAGAAGTCGTTCCGCGAGGACGTGAAGATCTTCCACGAGATCGGCAACGAGGCCGAGCGTGACAGCGCTCCGATCGACATCAACGGTCAGCCGCTCCCGACCATCGACCCGCACACCGGCGCCTACCGGCCCGGCTCGCGCGCCATCAACTACCGCTCCGAGTCGTTCATGGCCCGGCTCAACTACGCGCCCGACCAGAAGTCGGTCGTCTACGGGTCGTACACGTTCGGCGACACCACGAACATCATCCCGCGCGGCTACCTGGGCGACCCGACGAAGTTCCGCCTGATGCATGCCGGCAGCGAGGTCTTCCACGTCTACCACCTCCACGGTGGCTCCGACCGCTGGCGCTTCAACCCGCTCGCGGACCCGACCTATGACTACGGCAAGACCGGCCTGGACAAGAAGCCGGTCCAGGTCCAGTCGGAGTCCGCGCGCCTCGACTCCCAGTCGATCGGCCCCGGCGAGTCGTTCAACATCGAGATCGAGAACGGGGCCGGCGGCGCCCAGCAGGGTGCCGGCGAGTTCCTCTTCCACTGCCACATCGCGCATCACTACTTCGCGGGCATGTGGGGTTACTGGCGCGTCTTCGACACGCTCCAGCCGGACCTGATGCCGCTGCCCGACCGGACTCCGCTCTCGCAGGCCGTCGACTCCTCCGCCCTGATCGGCAAGACGATCAACGGCCAGACGATCACGGCCCAGAACCTCGACGCGTGGATCCGCCCCCAGCTCCCCGTCCAGGGCGTCACCAAGGCGATCGCCGGCAGCCCGAACCCCGCCGACACCGCCGACCAGGACGCCTCTGTCTGGGACTGGTCAGTCGACAGCGCGACCGGACTCTTCCTCGGTGAGCCCGACCGCAACACCGTGCCGGGCCAGCCGGCGACCTTCGCCTGGCCGGACTTCAACAACATCGTGCCCGGCCACCCGGCAGCGCTCGCCGTCGACCAGGTCGTGGACAGCACCTATCAGCTGAACGGGGCTCCGGTCCACTTCAGCTCGGGCGGCTACATCGGCAATCGCCCGAAGATCCTGTTCAACCCGAACAACGGCCGTCCGGCCTTCCCGCTGATCCGGCCGCACATCGGCAAGCGCCCGCCCTTCGCACCGAACGGCCACTCCGGCGCGCCATACCTGGGCGAGTACGGCGGGCAGGGCGCGGTTCCCGTGATCCCCGTGGGTTCGACCAGCAAGTCGCCGATCGACCCGTGGGCCAACCGCCCCGACGGCATCTGCCCGGCGGGCGCTCCCCTCCGCAACTACAACATCGTCGGGATCGCGCTCCCGATCGCCGTCACCGACCCCAACAAGAGCTCGAAGGTCGTCGACCCGCTCGGCGCGCTCGACGTCCTGGCCGCCGACAAGGCCGCCATCTATGCGAACACGAAGGTCTACGCGGGCGTCCAGCACAACGAGCCGCTGGCCATCCGCGCCAACATCGGTGACTGCATCGCGGTCACCTACACCAGCGAGCTGACGGACGGCGGCGCCGAGCTGCCGTACTCAAAGACGAACATCCACATCCACCACGTCCAGTTCGACACCCAGGCGTCGGACGGCGTCATCAGCGGCTTCTCGTACGAGCAGTCGATCCGCCCCTACAAGATCGTCGATCCGCAGCTGGCGTCCGCGGTGAGCGCGGGCACCGACGTCCTGACCATGACCAGTGTCGCGAAGTTCCAGCCGGGCGTCTGGATCGGCGTCGGCCTGGGCACGGACAACATCGAGATCCGCCAGATCGTCACGATCAACGCCAACAAGAAGCAGCTCAAGCTCAGCCAGAAGCTCAACAACGCCCATGCAGCGGCCGAGTGGGCCGGCACCGAGTTCGTCCAGTACCGCTGGTACCCGGACGTCGAGCTCGACAACATCTTCTTCCACGATCACGTCAACGGCATCCACGGCTGGAGCCACGGCATGGTCGGCCAGCT
>JADGQH010000218.1 GCA_017881985.1 Chloroflexota bacterium
GTCCTCTGCCGCTGCGAGCGGGCCCGCGTGGATCGACGGAACCCCTCCGTAGACGTAGTGGATGCCGAACCCGCCGCGGATCATCCGCTCCGCGTAGAGCGTGCCGTCGGCGAGCCAGACGTGGGCGAGCAGGCGCCCGTACTGGTCGCGCGTCGCCTGCGTCGGGTCGGCCTCGAGGTGGATCGCGGCCCCGACGGGCAGCAGCCGCTCCGCCTCGGCGGAGGCGCGCAGCGCGTAGCACTCGACCGGCGTGCCGGGCTTGACCGACTCGGGCGTGTCGAGCCCGATCACGCGGACGGTCTCGGTACGGCCGGCGATCCGCGCCTTGAGCGTGTCGCCGTCCACGACACGGCTCACGCTGGCGGCGGTTCCCGGCGCCGCCGAGGTCGCGACGGGCAATCCAATGGAGGCAGCCGACGGTCCACCGCACGCGATGACGCCGACCGCGACGAGGGCGAGGATCGCGATTCGACGAGCCATGGCACCGATTGTGCTCGCTGCAGTGCCGGCTCGGCCGGCACGCGCCCGCGGGGCGTCGCGAGGCCATCCGGAGCGGCGCGCTGCCGCCGGGTATCGCGCGCTGCCGCCGGGGGTCGCGCGCGGCCATCGGGAGCGTCGCGCTACCATCGGAGCATGTGCCGAAGCATTCGCCCGCTCCGCGTCGCGGAGCCGCCCACCACCGACGGCGACGTTCGCGCCGCCGCGCTCCAGTACGTCCGCAAGGTGAGCGGCGCGCGGACGCCCCCGCGTCGAAATCCCGAAGCCTTCGAGGCCGCGATCGCCGAGGTTGCCGCGGCGACGGCACGGCTCCTGGCGGCGTTGGGCAGCCCGGCCGTCGCCGGGGAGGCGACCCCGCCCGCCCTCTGGCCGCGATCGGGCCACCGACGGGAGGAGTGGCGGGATCGCGGACGGAAGTCCGGCCCGGAATCCGCGGCGTGACCGACGACGCGACCCGGACGCAGTGGGCCGCGGTCGCCGAGCAATACGGCGCGGGCTGGAAGCAGGCCAACGCGCCCGATCTGGGCTGGCTCGTCGCGGCCCTCCAGCCGGCCGGGACGGATCACGCGCTCGACGTCGGGACGGGCGGCGGCCATGCTGCGCTCGCGCTCGCCCCGGCGGTCGCAGCGGTCGTCGGGATCGATCCGACGCCGGAGATGCTTGCCGTCGCGACTCGGCTCGCCGCGGAGCGCGGCATCCCGAACGTCACGTTTACGCTGGCGGGCGCCGGCGCACTCCCCTTCCCCGACGCGACCTTCGACTGTGCGATCAGCCGGTTCTCGATCCACCACTGGCCGCGGCCCGACGCTGCATTCCGCGAGATCGGCCGGGTGGTCCGGCCGGGTGGACGGCTCGCGCTCGTCGACCTGCTGGCGCCAGAGGACGGGCCGCTCGATACGTTCATCAACACCATCGAGCTGTTGCGTGACCCCTCGCACGCCCGGACGCTCCGGGCCTCGGAATGGCTGGCGCTCCTGGAGGCGGCCGGCTTCGCTGGCGGCGTGGAGCGCAGGTGGGAGCTGGAGCACGACGTGGAGTCGTGGCTGGCCACGACGGCGCCGGCGCCCTGGCGCGCGGAGGCTGTCCGGGCGATGCTTCGCGATGCGAGCCCCGCGGCGCGGGAGGGTTTCGGGATCGCGCCGGACGCGTCCTCGCTCAGCGTCGAGTGCGGGCTGATCGTCGCCACGCGCGCCTGACCCCGGCGCGGTCTCGCGCGCCTGACCCGGCTCGGTCTCGGCCCGCGACGCTCGACCGCCGGCGGCACCACGCACACAGGGAGGCCGGGACCGGCCCGCCCGCCCTTCCCTACCCCGTCGTCGCCAGTCGCAGCGCGATCGCGCGCCGAAAGAGGGACGCGTACAGCGGCGCGGACGACGATTCCCACGACCAGTCGACCGCCATCCCGCGGGCGACGAGCGCGCTCCACGCTCCCCGGTCGGGCGCCGCGTAGACGCGGAGCGCCCGGTCCACGGCGGCGATCAGCGCCTCGGGCGTGGCCTGGTCGAACAGGAACCCGGTGCCGGCCGCCGCATCGATGCCGAGGTCGACGATCGTGTCGGCGAGGCCGCCGGTGCGATGGGCGATCGGCGGCGTGCCGTAGCGCATTGCGATCATCTGGCCCTGACCGCAGGGCTCGAATCGCGACGGCATCAGGAACAGGTCCACGCCCGCATAGATCTGCCGCGAAAGGTCGCGGTCGAAGCGCTCGACGATTGCGATGCGGCCGGGCGCTCGGGTCGCCTCGGCGCGGAGCCCTTCGAGCAGCGTCGCGTCGCCGCTGCCGAGCACCACCAGCCGCGCACCGCGCGCCACGAGCCTTCGCGCCGCACCGGCCACGAGGTCGAAGCCCTTCTGCGGGTCCAGGCGGCCGATGACGCCGAGGATTGCAGACGGGTCCGCGGGATCGAGGCCGACGCGCGCGAGCAGGTCCGCCCGGCATGCCGCCTTTCCGGCCAGGCTCGCCGCGTCATAGGGCGCCGCGAGCGCAGGGTCCGTGGCCGGGTCCCAGACCTCCTGGTCGAGGCCATTGAGGATCCCGGTGAATTGGTCGCCGCGGGCTACGAGATGGCCGTCGAGGCCCATCCCGAAGGCCGGAAGGAGGACCTCGCGGGCGTAGGTCGGGCTCACCGTGTTGACGGTCTCGGCCCGCCGGATCCCCTCGCCCAGGAGGTCGATCCCCCACGCGTCGCCGACCGTCGCGCCCCCGGCCCCCAGTCCGAGCTGGTCGACCTGATCGCGCGGCGTCCACCCGTGATAGGCGAGGTTGTGGATCGTCAGCGAGATCGCCGCACGACCGACGACCGGGTCGTCGGCGTACTGCACATCGCGCAGGAGCGCGACCGGGCAGGCATGCCAGTCATGGATCGCGACGACATCCACCGGGCGCCGCTCGGCGCGCCGCGTCTCCAGGGCGGCGCGTCCCAGGAGCGCGAAGCGGCGGGCGTTGTCCGGGAAGTCGCCCGAGGAATCGCCGTAGAAGCCAGCCCGATCGTAGGCAGCCGGGTGGTCGATCAGCCGAAGGCGATACCCGTTCGCGTCGAAGGAGCGGACCGTCACGTCGCTGGTCCCGCCGGGTGCGAGCGGATCGGGCACCCGGACCTCCAGGGCGTCGACCGCGGCCGACGGCGGCACCTGGACACTTCGGTAGCGCGGCAGGAAGACCTCGACCGGCCCATCGACGGCGCCCGGGATCCGTCCCAGCGCCCGCGCAAGGGCGTCCACGACGTCGCCGAGGCCGCCGGTCTTGGCCCACGGCTCGCATTCGGCGGCGACGAAGATCACGCGCATGGTGGGCGATGGTAGCCGGGCCGACGCCCGCGCGCCACTAAACCGGTTCACGACCCTGCGGTCCCTCCGGTATCATCGCGGCCCATATGGTCCCGCTCGTCCGCGTCCCCACCCAGCCCGGCGCGCCGTTCCGGGTCCCTCCCCAGTTCGACGGCCTGCGCACGCTCGCCTACAACCTGTGGTGGATGTGGCATCCCCGTGCTGCGATGCTTTTCAGCCGCCTGGAACCGAACGCGTGGTCGCGCTACCGGAACCCGGTGGCCCTCCTCCAGACCGCGATCAACTGGAGGCCCCTCGTCGAGGACCCGGTCTTCATCACGGAGTACCACGAGGTGATGGCCGCGTTCGAGCACTACATGGCGAACGGCGCGGACCATTGGTTCAACCGTCGCCATGCGGGCCAGCTGACGGGGCCGATCGCCTACTTCTGCGCCGAGTACGGCTTCCACGAGTCGCTGGGCATCTACTCCGGCGGGCTCGGCGTGCTCGCCGGCGACCACATGAAGTCCGCCAGCGATATGGCGCTACCGCTGGTGGGCGTCGGGCTCCTCTACCGCAAGGGCTATTTCCGGCAGACGATCGACGCGGACGGCCACCAGGAGCACGAGTACCCCGACTTCGACCTTGGGCGCCTGCCCTTCCTGCGGGTGCTGGACCCGATGGGCGACCCGCTGTCGGTCCCGGTCGAGCTGCCCGGCCGGGTGGTCTCTGCCGCGGTCTGGCTGCTCCAGGTGGGCCGCGTCCCGGTCCTCCTGCTGGACACGGATCACTCGAGCAACGGCGATGCGGATCGCCCGATCACTCACATCCTGTACGTCCGCGGGCGGGAGATGCGGCTGCACCAGGAGCTTGTCCTGGGAGTTGGCGGCGTCCGCGCGCTCCGGTCGCTCGGCCTGGCGCCGGGCGTCTGGCACCTGAACGAGGGCCACTCCGCGTTCCTGCTCGTGGAGCGGGTCCGAGAGCTCGTCGCGGGCGGGATGCCGCTCGCGGACGCCTGGGCTGCAGTGCGCCGGTCGAGCGTCTTCACGATCCACACGCCTGTCTCGGCCGGCAACGAGCGCTTCGACGCGGGCCTGGTCCGCCGCATCGCCGGCCCGTTCTGCGAGGACGACGGCACGCCGGGTGGCGGCGTGCCGCTCGACGAGATCCTCCGCCTCGGCCTCGGCGTGGAGGGCGATGCCGGCCAGTTCGACATGACGGCCTTCAGCCTCCGCCTTTCGAACGGCGCGAATGCCGTCTCCCGGCTCCACGCCGAGACGGCGAACGACACGTGGGAGCCGATGCTGGGCACGCGTGCGATCCTCGGGATCACGAACGGCATCCACACGCCGACGTGGGTGGGTCGCGCAACGCGCGAGCTGTTCGAGCGCCATCTCGACGCCGACCTGGACGACCTGGATGGCCAGACCGATTCGGCGCACTTCTGGGAGCGCGTCGGGCGCGTCCCCGACCGTGACCTGTGGGAGGCGCACCAGTACCAGAAGCTGGAGCTGGCCATCTTCGGCCGGCAACGGCTCCGCTCACAGCTGGCACGGCACGGCGAGTCCCCGGCGACGCTCCTCCAGCTCGAGAGCGCGCTCGACCCGGCCATCCTCACGATCGGGTTCGCCCGCCGATTCGCGACCTACAAGCGCGCGCAGCTCCTGTTCACCGACATGGAGCGCCTCCGCCGCCTGGTCTGGAGCGCCGACCGGCCGGTCCAGTTCGTCTTCGCCGGGAAGGCCCACCCGGCAGACCGGCCGGGCCAGCAGGTGATCCAGGGGATCTTCGAGCGGAGTCGCTCCGCGGAGCTGCGCGGGCGCGTCTTCGTCCTCGAGGACTACAGCATTCGGGTCGCGAAGCTCCTCGTTCGCGGGGTCGACGTCTGGCTGAACAACCCGCGCCGCCCGCTGGAAGCGTCGGGGACCTCGGGCATGAAGGCGGCCGCGAACGGCATCGTCAACCTGTCCGTGCTCGATGGGTGGTGGGACGAGGGCTGGACCGGCGACAACGGCTGGGCGATCGGCGGCCGCGTCACGAACCCCGACGAGGGTGCCCAGGACTGGGCCGACGCGCTGGACCTCTATCGCATCCTGGAGGACGAGGTCGTGCCCCGCTACTACGAACGGACCGCTGCCGGTCTCCCGCGTGAGTGGCTGACGCTCATGAAGCGGTCCATGGCCACCACGATCTGGCGCTTCTCCACGACGCGCATGCTGCACGAGTACGCCGAGCAG
>JADGQH010000042.1 GCA_017881985.1 Chloroflexota bacterium
GACCGTCTGCCAAACTTGGCATCCTGCCAAGCGTACTTGACATATCTCGCCGCATCGCTCACCGTTGCGACATGGCGACACGACCCGACGCCCGGCTCCAGAACCGCCTCCGGGTCGCTCGTGCCGAGCGCGATCTCTCGCAGGATCAGCTTGCCCGGACAGCCGGCGTCAGCCGGCAGACGATCAGCTCGATCGAGACCGGCCAGTACTGCCCGTCGACCCTCCTGGCCTTTCGCCTTGCCCGCGTGCTGGGGGCTCCCATCGACGGGCTCTTCTGGCTCGAAGGAGAAACCTGATGGATCGCCTGGTCCCCCGAGACGAGCGGGAAGCGAGCATCGACCACGCGGCGGACCGCCTGTCGTACCTGGTGCTCTCGTTCGGGCTTCTCGCGATCGTTGCGTATCGCAGCCTGGTGGACCGCCAGGCATCCTGGGATCTCCTCGGTCTCGTGCTGCTCGGCGGGCTTGTCGGCACCGCCTACCGGGTCCGGCGACGGGTCGTCTCTCGTCGCTGGCAGCTGGTTGCCCTTGGCACGGTCGCCGTCGCGTTCGCGGTCGCGGCGATCATCGCGTTCGCCGCGCGAGCCCAGGGCTCCGGCTGACGCCCGATCCCCGACGGGGGCGCATCGGGGCGGCGCGCGCGGCCGCGCCTGGCCCCGGTCTTGCCCTGGCTGGACCGCCCTATTGAAGCGTCAGCGAACCCGCCCTTCGCGAAGCGCTTCGATCGACCTCGCGATCCGGCGCTGCCTCGTCTCGTCGGTCTTCGCGCCCTCGATCGACAGGACGTGCCAGGACTTGTTGCTGTACGAGAGCCCGTCGAACGTCGCACGCGCCGTCGGATCCTCGTCGAGGGCGGCCGCGAAGTCGGCCGGCACCGTCACCGTTCGCGCCGCCGTGTCGAGCTCGAGCTCGACGTCCACCTCGTCGCCCGCGGCGACCCCCGCGCCCGCGCGGTGCTCCGAGCTCACCCCGATCAGCGACTCGCCGCCCATGACGGCGACCGTGCTCCTGTACGTGTAGCCGTTGATCGTCACGAGGACCGGCGGCCGCTTGCCCGACCCGAGCGCCTCGACGATCTCGGGTGGGACACGCATGCCGGTGGCCGTCCTGCCGTTCAGGTCAACCGTCGTGCGAAATCGCATGACTCTCCCCTCGGCAGCCTTCAGGCGTCGTTGAGCTTCAGGAGACCGTAGGGGCGGATCAGGAAGGTTGCCCACGCGCCCGAGGTCCAGTAGACGTCGGTCTCTGCGAGGTTGCGCGCCGCGGCTTCGTCCGCAACCCGCACCACGATGAAGGCTGACTCGACATTGCCCAGGGCCCCAGCGACGATCACCACGCCCTCGCGCATCAGCTGCGCGAGCCTGGTGAGGTGGGCGTGGCGGACGGGCCGCCGTCGAGTCTCCCCGTCGGGCCTGAATTGCGCCTCGATCGCCCAGACGTGCTCGAACTCGACGCCCTCCGGGATCTCTGCGTCGTTCATCGATCGTGCCTCCGGTCCCGCTGCGCGCGCCTGCCATCCGCGGCGCGGATGTTCACGTGAAGCGTAGCGCCGGCTCGGGTGGCCGGCGGGCGGGTGGATCCCGCCCGGAAGCCGCCGCAGCCGCTCAGCCGAACCAGGTCTGGATGTCCACCGGGCTGGCCGTCGGGCCCTTGATGAGGGCCAGGACCGCCTCGATGGGGAGGCTGGTGCGCCGCGCGACGAGGCGGGCGATCCGCTCCGGGTCACATCCACAGCGGTTCAGGGCTCGCCGATCGAGGCGTGGCCAGATGCTGAGGGCTCGCAGGTTGTATCGGCACGCTGTGCCACCGCCGGGATCGAACCGACTCGGCCGACTGTCCATCGCAGGCCCTCCGCCAGATGAAGATCCGAGATGAGGCCGTGACCAGGACCCGGACCCGCCGATGGGGGCCGCAGACTAGCACGCACTCGCGACGTTGCCAACACCCGAATCGACCAGCTCGGGGTGGGCTCACCTCCGGCGGTCGAGCGCCTCGCGCTGGACGGCGAGCATCGTGAGGGCGTCGGAGATTCGCCCGTCGAGAGTCATCGCCAGGGCTTCGTCGAAGGCCACCCACCGGGCCTGCAGCTCCTCTGTCCCCTCGGGTGAGGCCGCGCCGCCCTCCAGGTCCGTCGCGACGAAGAAGACGGCGAGCTCGTCCGTCACCGAGTTCGAGAGCGCCGCGCGTCCGAGCTCCCGCCACGTCGCGGCGCGATACCCGGTCTCCTCGGCCAGCTCCCGTCGGGCCGCGTCGATCTCGGACTCGTTCGGGCCGCCGCCGCCCTCGGGGATCTCCCAGGAGTAGGCGTCGAGCGGGTATCGATGCTGCCCCACGAGGAGGACACGATCACGCTCGTCGATCGCCAGGACCCCGATCGCCCGGTTCGCGAAGTGCACGACGCCGTAGATCCCGGGCGCCCCGTCGGGCCGGATGACCTCGTCGTGCCACACGGTCAGCCACGGGTTCTCGTAGGCGACCCGGCGTTCCAGGCGCTGCCAGGGACTGTCACCCGCCGCGAGCTGCTCGCCGTCGTCGCTCGGCCGCGAGCCGTCGTCGATCGAGTGCCCACCGTGGTCGCTCACCGAATCCGGGGCAACCTTCGATCGTCGTTCGCGTGACCTGGACACCCGGCCATCGTACCCGGCAGCCTGCCGTCGATCCGCGGCGCTACCCGACGGCGGCCTCGTCGGGCACGGCCGCCTCGACTGCGGGGACCGGCTCGGGGTCGTGGCGCGTGTCCGGGAGCAATGCGCTGAAGAAGACGCCGAGCACGACGAACGCGAGCGCGGTGTAGCCGGCCAGGTGGGTCGCCGAGACGAACGCGTCCTCGATCGGGGCGACCGTTCGCGGCAGGGCGGCCACGAATGCCGGGTCGGCGAAGCAGGCTGCCTGGTCCGGCGCGAGCGTCCCCTGCCCGACGAACCCCGCGCCGTCCGCGGCCGACGGGTTCCTCAGGGCCGGCAGGATCTGGCCCGCCGATTCGTCGACCAACGACACGATCAGCTCGCGGCACTGAACCGGCACGTCGGGGAGCGATGCCGCGAGGTTGTCGCGGCTCCCGCCGACGAGCGCGGCGAACAGGACCGTGCCCAGGATCGCGACGCCGAGCGCCGAGCCCACCTGGCGCATCGTCGAGTTCGTGCCCGACGCAAGGCCGGAGCGGCTTCCGGGGATCTCCGAGAGCACGATGCTCGTGAGCTGGGCCGTCGCGAGACCCACGCCGATGCCGTACACGAACAGCGGCGCGGCAAGCAGGAGCCCGCTCGTATCCCGGCCGATCAGGAACGTCGTCACGAGGATGCCCACGGCCTCGAGCGACATCCCCAGCGTGACGGCACGTCGAGGGCCCCAGCTGCGGGCCACGGTCACGGCGACCGGCGCCGCCGCGAACGAGCCGAGGGCAAGGGCGAGGAACGCGAGTCCCGTCTCGAAGGCGCTGTACCCGATGACCCCCTGGAGGAAGAGCGGGAGCGCGAACAGCAGACCGAACTCGCCGAGGCTGACGATCGTGCCGGCGAGGTTCCCGTAGCGGAAGGCTCGAAAGCCCCACAGCGAGAAGTCGAACAGGAAGAACTTCCCGGCACGCTGCCGCCGGATCTCGATGATCGTGAAGAGGAGGATCGCGACGATGCCGACGCCGATCGCGATCGGCACGATCGAGATCGATGCGAGCGGCCAGCGCCAGTCAAGGATGCCGAACGGGTGGCTCGCGTTCGGGGCCCACCAGCCGTACGTGCGTCCCTCGATCAGTCCGAACACGATGCCGCCGAGGCCCAGCGTGATGAGGATGAAGCCGGGCAGGTCGAAGCCCAGCCTGGAGTCCTCGTCGCGCGACTCGCGGATGTACACCAGCGTCCCGATGACGGCGAGGATGCCCACCGGGAGGTTGAGGAAGAACGCCCAGCGCCAGGACAGGTTCGTCGTCAGCCAGCCGCCGAGGAGCGGCCCGATGGCGGCCATCCCGCCGATCACGGCTCCCCAGATCCCGAAGGCGATCGCGCGGTCGCGCCCCCGGAAGTTGGCGTTGAGGATCGACTGCGTGGCCGGCAGGATCATGGCCCCGCCCAGGCCCTGGACAAGCCGAGCCCCGATCAGCATCTCGCCGCTGCTCGCCACGCCGGCGACCATCGAGGCCAGCACGAACAGGACGAGCCCGGCGACGTACATCGCGCGGCGGCCGAGGACGTCGCCCATCCTGCCGAGCGTCACGAGGAGCGCCGCGAACACGAGGGTGTAGATGGCGTTCACCCACTCCGCGGCCGTCGAGTCGAGCTTGAGGTCGCGGATGATCGAGGGGACCGCCACGTTCACGATCGTCGCGTCGACGATGATCATCGCGACGCCGAGGCTCAGCATCGCGAGCCCAAGCCAGCGCCCCCGGCCCTCCGTGTGCATCGACATCGGCTCCGCGGCCTGGTTGGTCATCCCGTGATGCTCCCGAGCTCCTGGCAGCCGATCGGTGCATCCGAACATCCGCCTCGCGCGCAGACGGCTCCCCGCGCCCAGATGGTTCGTCTCGTGCCGATGGTTGCTCTACGCAATGGTTCGTCTCGGATGGTACATCGGAGGCTCGGAGCCCGCCCGGGCTCGACCGGCATGAGCCCTGCCCTGGACGCCGAACGGGCCGGGGCCGGCTTTCGTGCCCGTGCTCAGGTGTTCAGTCGGGCACGAGGCAGCTCATCGACCGCGTGACGCAGGAAGGTCCGCACGGCGGCCCGGCCCGCTGGATCGAGCGGGGCAAGCGCACGTTCGATCGCTTCCGCGCGCCACAGGTAGGCGCGCTCGACGACGGCGCTCGCCTCCGGCGTGAGCGATACGTGGACGATTCGGCGATCCGCCCGGTCGGGTGCGCGCACCACCATCGCGGATGCCTCGAGCTCCGAGACGACGCGGCTCGCCCAGCCGACCGAGATGCCGAGGCCTTCTGCGAGCTCGCCGATGGTCCGAGTTCCGTGGCGCCCGATGTGCATCGCAGCGCGGATTGCGTGGGCCGATACCGGCGGGCGCAAACGGGGCGCGCCCCCGTGCGGGTCCGGCTCGACGCCGTGCGGGTCCGATTTCCCGCCGTGGGCATCCGGCTCCGTGCCCGGATCGTCGTCTCGGGTCGCGTACACCACGTGGATCAGCTCGACCAGCAGCCGGCCGACATCGATGGCGTCGTCCGATGGCGTGGCGCCGTCGTCGGATGGCGTGTCGCCCTCGGTGTCCATGGGTTTGATCGTAGCGAAACAGTTTCGTCCGTGCGAACCCGGTCGTGGATCGGAGGCCTTCTCGATCGCGCTCGCCCCAGCGTTCTGGGTGGGCATCGGAGGGGCCATCGTGGCGGCCGTCATCGTCCTGCTCCTCCGCGAGGAGCCGATGCGTCAGACGTTCGAGTTCGCCGAGACCGACTGACCGGCGGGGCGCCCTGGCGGGCCGGTCGCTGTCCGCGACGGACGGCGGGCGACGGGGTTGAGCCTGCGACCGGGAAGGCGGCGTCCCCGGCGTCGACCTCAGCCGATGTGTGCTGCCGCCATGAACCCAAGAAGCGCGCCGAGCACCGTGACGACGGGGACGAGCAGGACCAGCACCAGCAATGCGACCGACGTCGCAACGAACAGCGGGACCATCGATTTGTCGGCCTCGATCTCGATCTCGAGCAAGATCAATCGGCGCCAGTGTCCGGCGGCGGTGCCGCTGAGTCATGACGGTCCGTCATACGGGAGGCCGGGACGATCGGCGGCGCACAGGAGGGTTGACCCGCCTCGTGCGGCCATCGGGCATGGCCCTCGGGGCGTGGCCGTCGGGCTGTGGCCGTCGGGCTGCCCGCGGCGGGGCGGTCGGCCAGCCAGGCATGGCGCGCCGCGACCCGGCGGGCTCACAGCGTCGTCCCCTACTCCATCTCCATGAACGCTCGCGCGTAGTGGACCACGCCGGCGTCCAGCGGCGTCCAGGCCGGCAGGCGGCAGGCCATCCAGGCGGCATCCGGCCAGGAAGCGGGCGGGAGAAGACCCTGTTCGCGCGCGGGCCGGAATCCGAATCGCGGGTAGTAGGTCGGGTGCCCGAGGAGGACGACCGCAGCCGCGCCTTCTCGCTCGGCCTGTGCCAGCGCGGCACGGACGAGCTCCCCGCCGATGCCGCGCTTCTGCCACTCGGGCGTGACCGAGACGGGCCCGAGCGCGACGATGCGATCGGCGTCGCGCGTGCCGTCGGGCCGTTCCAGGATCATCGCGGTCAGGAGCGCGTGCCCGACCACGCTGCCATCCGCCTCGGCGAGAAGTGACCGCGCCGGGTCACAGTCCCCCGCGGCTCGGAGCGCGTCGAGGAGCCGCGCCTCGGCGTCGGTAGGAAATGCCGCGACGGTCACCGCCCGCACCGCGGCGACGTCGGCCGGGTCACCCGGCCGTTCGCGGCGGATTCGCACGGTGGGCCGGTCAACTGTCGGCCGGTCAACCGCGGGCCGGTCAAGCGTGGGCCCGTCGAACGCGGGCTGGTCGAACGTGAGGGCGTCGTCCATCGTCGTCAGGATGACGGCTCCGACAGCGCCCGATTCGGCCGGACTGTTCGCGGCCAACAGCTGTGCGGGCGCCTTCGAACCGCTGCCGCCCAACCTACGTGGGCTCGTCCGTCAACCAGCGGCGGTCAAGATCGAGATTACGACCCGTAATGACGTCATCAGGGTGCCGGAGCAAGAATCCCGCATCGATCCGGAAGAGCCCCGGTCGGGCACCCAGGTCGAAGAGCCCCGAACATTCCCGCCTGCCCCGGTGTCGCTGGAATCCCCCCTCCGCAAGCGACACCGGGGCAGGCGATTCCATCGCCGCCGAAGGTGGTCGACCCTCCGGATTCGTGCCCATGGCCGAACCCCCAGCCCGACGAGTCGGCGCGGTCGACGGGGCGCGATCCGGACTGTCGCGAGCCTGGCGCTGGTACGCACCGATGATTCCGTATCGGGCTCCGTGGCCGCACGGATTGCCCGCATGGACGCGCTGGCTACGCTCACCGCGTTCCTGGGATCCGGGTAATCGGCGACGACGTCCGGGCGCCAGGACGATCGGCGAGGCACCTCGCGGACCGCGATCATCCGTTGCTGGTCTCGGAGCCCCATGCCGTGACGGCCCCCTCGCCTTCGACGCTCATGCCCGACTGATGCCGGGTGGAGTTGCTCCAGGTTCGGGCTTTTCGAAAGGGCCGCGAATGCCGACGCCTCGCTGAACGACGCGATCCGAGTGCTCGTCCGATGCCGGCCCATGGCCCTTGGGCGCCGGCCCGTCGCCGCAGAGGTGTCGCGGCCGGGCTCGCTCCCGCCGAGCTGGTCGGACCAAGGCGCGACCCAATCATGACGATGTGCTTCGAAGGGAACCGTGGGATGTTGACGAGACGACTCAGCCGACGCAGCCTTCTCAAGGCGGGGGCCTTGGCGAGTGCGACGCTTGCAATTCCCGGGGAATGGCTGGCCGGCGCATCCCCGGCTGCCGCCTTCTCGCAGAGCGACAGGCTTCGCAAGTTCATCACGCCCCTGCGCGGCGTGGGCGGAGCCGGGATCCCGCTCGCCCAGCCGGACACGAAGCGCCAAGCATGGTGGCAGCCGGGCGTCACGCACTACACCATCGACATCCGGGAGTTCTCCGACCAGCTTCACCCGGACCTGCCCAACCCGACGCGCCTGTGGGGCTTCGGCCAGGGTTCGGCCGCTCACTTCCGGCATCTCGGCGGCATCATCGCCGTGAAGCGCGACACGCCGGTCCAGATCACGTTCCGCAACCAGCTGCCGTCGCGGCACATCCTGCCGGTGGACCGCTCGATCATGGGCACCGAGAACCAGGACAACCGGGCCGACGTTCACCTCCACGGCGGGTTGGTCCCCTGGACCAGCGATGGTGGACCGCACGCCTGGTGGGACCCGCAGGGCCACCACGGTCCGAGCTTCATCAACAACGACGTGCTTCGGCCCGGCGGCTCGGTGCCGGCCAACGAGGCCGAGTACTACTACCCGAACGAGCAGGGCTCCCGGCTCGTCTGGTATCACGACCACTCGCTCGGGACAACCCGGCTGAACGCCTACGCCGGCATCGCCTCCGCGTACGTGATCTACGACGACTACGAGCTCGGGCTTGTCGCCGCACACCACCTGCCCGGCCCGCTCGATCCGCGGACGGTCTACCTGGCCTTCCAGGACAAGATCTTCGTGTCCGCGCAGATCGCGAAGCGCGACCCCACCTGGCCGAAGATCATGCCTCACTCCCGGCCCGGCGACCTGTGGTATGCCCACGTCTACGACCCCGACCGCTGGGACCTCGCACCCGAGCAGCCGGCCGGCCCACCGCCCAACCCCTCGGTCGTGCCGGAGTTCTTCGGCGACACGATCCTCGTCAACGGAACCGCGTACCCGTTCCTGGAGGTCGAGCAGCGCGAGTACCGCTTCCGGATGCTCAACGCCTGCCAGGCCCGCTTCCTGAACCCGCGCCTCGTCTATGCGAAGGGTCCGGACTACAAGGAGCCCGGCAGCTTCGCCGGCCCGGCGTTCGTCCAGATCGGGACCGAAGGCGGCTTCCTGCCGGCTCCTGTCTACCTCGACGGCTCGTCACTCGAGGCGGTGAGCGGGTCGAACCCGTCGCAGCTCCTGCTCGCGCCGGCCGAACGGGCCGACCTCATCGTCGACTTCCGGAATGTCGCGGCGGGTGCGCGGCTGATCCTGCTCAGTGATGCCGACGCTCCGTACCCTGACGGCGACAAGATCAACGACTTCCACCCGGGCAACCCGGAGACCCCCTCGTCGCGGGCCGGCTTCGGGCCCAACACGCGGACGCTCCTCCAGATCCGGGTCAAGGCACGGGTCGGGGCGGCGAACCCGTCGATCCGGCTGCCCGGTGCGCTTCAGCCCACCGACCCGTTTGTCATCGCCCAGGAGCCGGGCGTGCCCACGTCCAACCCCGCCGACGCGAGCGTCCGACGCCTGACCCTCAACGAGACCTCCGATGAACACGGGCGCCTGATCCAGTTCCTTGGCACCGACACCCCGGTGGCCGGGTCGCCAGGCTTCGGCGAGGCATACCTCGACAAGCCGACCGAGGTCGTCAAGGCCGGGACGGAGGAGGTTTGGGAGATCGCGAACCTGACGGGTGACACGCACCCGATCCATTTCCACCTGGTGAACGTGCAGATCCTGTCGCGCCAGGCATTCGACGTGGACCACTACGCCGGCGGAGCACCGACGCTCACCGGGCCGGCCGTCGCGCCGGACAACAACGAGCTCGGCTGGAAGGAGACCGTCCGGATGAACCCGGGCGAGGTGACCCGCGTGTGGATGCGGTTCACGTTGCCCGTCGTGCCGTTCACCGTCCCGACAAGCCCGCGGCTGGTCGAGCAGTACGGGATCCACGGGGCCGAGTACGTGTGGCACTGCCACATCCTCGACCACGAGGAGCACGACATGATGCGGCCGCTCGTGGTCGTCTAGCCCTGTTCTCGCAGGCGTTGGCCGGCGTTTGACCGAGCCGCGCCTGGTCTCAGCGGCCCCCGGGCTTCGCGCCGGGCGCTCCGCTCTCATCGAAGGATCTACGTGGACCTCGCGGGTCGGGAGTTGAAGAACCAGCGCTTGGCCGAGCAACTCGGTTGCATGGTCAAGAAGGACGATGCAACCATCGAGTGGACTCACACGCCGAATCCGATCCCGGGCGGCGCTCCCTTGCTGCACCGGGTTCGTGTTGATCACGAGGACTGTTACAGCATCTGGGACCTGCACGTCGGCATCGATGGCTGGGTCCGGAGCCCTCGACCCAGCGGCCGGTGGACCATCGACGAGGTCGAGGCGTGGCTGGCGGCGCGGCTGCCGAATGTGCACAAGTGGACCCGTCCAACCGGAGACGCGTCGTAGACTCGGGGCCTGTCGGGCGCGCCGCTTCGCTCGGGACGGCGGCGCTGCTCAGATTGGCTTCCGGGACCCGGCGGCGCGGCTCAAATCGGCCGACGCGACCGGCACCGCCGACGCCCTGATCCGGTCGATCCAGCCGAGTCGATCGCCACGATGCTGATCGACGTCGTGATCCTGTCAGTCGGTCCGGCTGTTGGCGTTCGAAGAGCTTGGTGCCCGGCTTGACCCGGCGCCAGGGGTGGGTGGCCGCCGTAAGGGCGCCGGAGGAGACGCTGGGGGCAGCATTGCCGAGCTGGCCCAGGATCGTCGCCCCGGCCCGGACCGTCCCGTCGCCCGCGACGAGGCGATTCGCTCGGCGTTGACGGAGCCTCGGATCATCCCCCGGACGGTGACGGCGAAACGGCGGCCATCGCTGCGACCGCGCTCGTCGCGAGCGCCTGGTCGGCCGTCACGATGACGAAGACGCTGTCGCGGACGACGAACACGTACTGGTCGGGGCCGCCGTCCCCATAGGAGACCTTGGTCGACGGCGTGCCCGACAGGCTGACGCTCGTGGAGGTGACGCCCGACGACTTGACCGAGAGCCAGGCATCGAGCACGACCGGGCGCAGCTTGGCGGGGTCGATCCCCGGCAGCCGGAACCCGAGGATCGAGAGGGCGAGTGCTCCGGACGGATCGAAGGCGTCCGCGACCTCGAGGTCGCCGGGCTTCTTGCCGAGGCTCGTCACCGCTGCGCTCAGTGCCCGGCTGTTCGGGCCGCTGCCAAGGCTCGACGCGTTCAACGCGCTCTCGGTCGTGAGGGCCGTGCCATTGACCGCGCGCGGCATCGCGGCCTCGAGCACGGGTGCAGCCGGACTCGGCGATGCGGCAGGCGCCGTGCTCGCGACGGCGGCACCGCTCGCAGCGGCGCTCGCCTCAGGGCTCGCGAGTGGGCTCGCCGCAAGGCCTGGCGGGGCCGATGGAGCAGCGGTCGCCTTCGTCGCCTGATCGGGTGTGCTCGTCACGAGCCGCTCGACCGACAGGGCAAGCGCCGCCCCGACGACGACAAGGACGAGCCCGACGAGCACCTGGGTCCACGGGTTGCTGCGGCGAGGCGGCGGCAGGGGCGCTCCCCGGGGGCGGTACTTCGAACGCATGCGACTCCTTCGTGCGCGGTGGTCCACAGCATGAGGCACGGACGGCGCGGGGACGCTGAATCAGCGCTGTCCCGGGCGATCACCCGGATCGAGGCGGCGTCCACGATGTGCCACTCGGCGGCTCCAGGCAAGACCCCGAGTCTTTCGGACCGTGCCTGACCGGCATCGACGCCACCGCAGCGGCCGAACGGCACTGGACGCTGGCGCAGCATGGGCACACGGTTCAGGGCGTCAGTTTGTCGATGCCAGGGGCGTGTCCAGCCACGCGTCGATCGGGTCGCCGAGCCGCGCGGAGCCGCTGGTGAACGTGGATTCGCCGACCCGACGGAGGCGCATCATGACGCTCAATCGGACGAACCTCGGGTTGCGGGGCGCGTCCTATCCGGATCTGCTTCGCGTCCTCTTCATCATCGCGGCGGTCATCGTCGTGATGCTGGTCCTGACCGCGATCTTCGGCGTGCAGCAGCTTGGCCCGTCTCTCGAGATCACGCCTGATCCTGCTTCCGGTCTCGGACTGCCGTTCTGACGTCAGCGGGATCATCTCGCGGGGCTCGCCGCCGTTTCGGTCCGCGGTGGGTGCCGATCACCGCCTTGTCGCTACGGCGTTCGTTCGGGACGGCCGCACGAGAGCCCGGTGCGTCCGTGCTACCGTGTCGCACCAGTTCATGAGGCCCGGCTTCCGGCGCACGTGAACGCGGCGTCCGGCAGAGCACGATGACGGCTCGACCGGAGGACAGACGCAGGGGAGGGAACGCGATGCTGGCCCGGTACCGGAACCTGGCGACACCGCTCGCGCTGGTCGCGGCGGTGATCCTCGTCTACATGGAGAACCCGTGGTTCTTCCCGAAGGACGGGACGACGGAGAACAAGGTCGCCACGGTCGCCTTCTGGGTGCTCACCGTCGTGGTCCTCGTGCTGATGTTCGAGGATCGCAAGTCCCCGGGCGCCGAGGTCGTCAACGTCGAGGGACCCGCGTTCGCGCGCTACCTCTTCAGCAACACCACGGCGGGCCTGTTCTGGCTGCCGATCCGCATCTTCCTGGGCTTCGAATGGGCGGTTGCGGGCTGGCACAAGCTGTCCGGCGCGGGCTGGATCGACGGCGGCGGGGCGATCCTCGGCTACTGGCAGAAGGCGGTCGCGGTCCCGGCCCAGGGCTCCGCGCCGATCACGTTCGACTGGTACCGCTCGTTCCTCCAGCTCCTCATCGACAACCACGCCCAGGGCGTGTTCGGCTGGCTCATCGCGGTCGGCGAGCTCGCCGTGGGCATCGCCCTCCTCGTCGGGGCGCTCGTCGGGGTCGCGGCCTTCTTCGGGGTCGTGATGAACATGTCCTACCTGCTCGCCGGTTCGACGTCGTCGAACCCGGTCATGTTCGCGCTCGCGATCGGCCTGATCCTGGCCTGGAGGGTGGCCGGATACTACGGCGTCGACCGCTACCTCCTGCCGCGCCTCGGCGTCCCATGGCGGGCAAAGGTGGTCATCCCGGCTCGATCGTGAGGCGAAGCCGCTTCTGAATCTCGCGCGCCAGTTTGCCCCGGGCGGGCGGCGCTTCTCAGATCGGCTTCCGTGACCGGGTCCTGCGGCGCCTGGATCCGGCGGCTCCGACCGAATCGATCGCGACGATGCTGATCGACCCGTCCGCCTCGAGGGTCGCGAGCTTCATGTCCTTGACCGCGTCCAGGCCGTGCTCGCGCAGGGCCGCCTCCACGTCGACGAGGTCGAGGCCCTGGCGGATGAGCGTGGGCAGCAGCCAGGCTCCATCGCGCCCGATCACCGTCGGCCCGAACTCGAGGAGCCGGCGAACGAAGGGGCTCCGCACCCGCAAGATGGCGACGCCGCGATTGAGGACGAAGAGCGTCAGGATCACGATCAGCCCGCCGGGGATCGATGCGTCAGGCCCGGTTACGGCCGGCTGGAGCGCGTTGGCGGCCAGCAGCACGAGCGCGAGATCGAAGAGCGTGAACTGGCCGATCTCGCGCTTGCCGAACAGGCGAAGGGCGCCGAAGAAGACGACGTAGATGATCGCCGCCCGTGCCACGAGCTCGAGCGGCGGCGTACCGAGCGTCCACATGCGGCGGCTCCTCGGGTCGGGACGCGATCAGCTGGTCGATGGCTGCACGGCGCCGGGCGCCCGGTGCTGTGCCACCCGGCGCCGTGACGCCTGGTGCCGCGGCGCCCGGCGCCTACCTCTTCGCGCGCATCCGGTTGTTCTTGGCGTCGTGGGTCACCTCGGCGAGGCCCAGCGTCTCGAGGAGCGGCGGCATGTACACGCCGAACCGCCCGCGCAGGCCCTTCTTGAGGCCGTACCAGCCGCCGAGCGGGTTCGACTCCGCGCGGCCCCACGCCTCGACCGACCCGTCCGGCGCGGGCTTCTGCTCGTCGGCGCCGCCAAGCGGGATCCAGTCGCCGTGCGCCGTGAGCATCGCGTGCAGGTCGTTGATTGCCCGCGCGTCGTAGAGCAGCTTCGTCCCCCCGACCTGGCAGACGATCACCGGCGGATCAGCCGCGTCGTCGCGGTACATCGTGTACTCCGACGTGCCGGGCGGGGTCTTCAGGACCCACGGGTCGTCCTTGGTGCCGGTGCCGGTCGTCATGTTGCTCCCCTCCAGGTTGCCTGGTCGGTGTTCGTCGAGCTGACAGTCTGCCATCGTTCGCGTGATCCGAGAGTCGTTCGACGAATGGAGCCGGGCGGCCGTCGGTGGCGCCGTCGTCCGGGAACGCCGCCGCGTTCGCGCCCGCGCTGGCCCGGGAACCATCGGCGCACGCCAACCGTCATCGGCAGCACGCCCAACCGGCGATCCAGCAGGGGGACATCGTGACGTCGAGGCAAGGCAGAAGGAGCGGCGGCAGCGGCATCATCGGTGCCCGGCTCGCGCTGTGCGGAGCCATCGCGACGTGCCTGGCGCTTCTGGGCGGATGCGTCGGCGCGGAATCGCCGGACGTGACGAACCCGGGCGGCAGCGCGGCGTTCCCAACCACGGCCGTCAGCGGGCCGACAACCGCGCCGTCTGCGGCCAGCTCCGGCGGCCTGCTCTCGTCGAGCGGATCGTGTCTCGCACCCGCGCAGCCGACGGGCGAATGTGCCGTGCCCAGCGGGCTCGCCTCGCCCGGTCCCTCGCAGCGGCCGTCGTCCCCACCCGCGACGCCCCGGCCGACGGCGACCTCTCTCCCCCGCCCGACCGCAACGGTCCCGCAAGCCACCCCGGCCACCCCGCCCGGAGCCGCGGCGCTGGTCGTCACGCAGGCGGACAACGGCACGACCTTGCACCTCGCGGTGGGCCAGCAGTTCCTCGTCGACCTCGGCTCGACCGTGGACTGGTCGGTGACGATCGCCGACCAGGGGATCGTGGGGCGGGTCCCGGGCATCCTCGTGATCCGGGGCGCGCAGGGGATCTACGCGGCGCTCGTGCCCGGCACGACCATCCTGACAGCCATCGGGAGCCCGGTCTGCAGCTCTGGTGCCTGCCCCCAGTTCCGGATCGCGTTCAGCATCACGATCGTCGCCGGTTGACGATCGCGGTCGGCAACGGCCGCACGCGGCGGTTCATCCAAGGCGCCTTCCGCCGGATATCGCGCGCCGGGTCAGCCGCGGCGAGGCCGCCACAGCGCTCGCCGCGAGTGATTGGTCCGCGGGCACACCCGCATGCGTCGCCGGAAACCCCGGCGGTGCCTACTTGATGAGTGCCAGCACCTTCGCCACGAGCGTCTCGTCGGTCGTCTCGACATCGAAGGCGACCGAGGCATTCCCGTACACGTAGTCCGCGGGGCCCTGCGGGTAGCCCACCTTCGTGAGCTTGTGGCCGGCGATCGTCACGGTCGAGCGCGTCGGCGTCTGCGTGGTGTTCGTCATCCAGCTGGTGACGACCGCGGCGGCGAGGTCGATCCCCGACACGCCGTTCACACGGAATGCGAACAGCCGCACCTGGAGCGCGCCGGTCACGTCATGGGACTCGGCGATCTCGAGGTCGGCCGCGGTCTTGCCGAGCTTCCCGAGCGACGAGATCAGCGACTGGCTGGTCGCGTCGGTCCCGAGGGCCGCAGTCCCCGAAACGCTCTGGCTCGTCATGGCGGCGCCCTCAACGGTCTTTGGCAGGAGCGCCTCGAGGTCGGGGGCCACGTGGCTGACCGGAGCCGGGCTCGGACTCGGGCCGAGGCTCGGAATCGCGCTCGGCTCGACCGACGCCGGGGCCGCCGGGGAGGCAACGGCGCCCGGGCTCGCGCCCGTCGAGGACGGTCGCGGGCTGGCCGAGAGTGCCTGGACCATCGCCGCGTCGACGGCCCCAGCGACGGACTGGAGGACTGCCTGGTCCACCGTGGTCGGTGCCGTGATGTCGGCGACGAGAATCCCGCGGCGGACGAAGATCGTGTTGCTGACGGTGCGCGTGCTCGTGACGGCCGCCGATTCATCGCCCAGCTGCGGCACGCTCAGGTCGGTCGAGCCGGCACCCACCGCGGAGTCGCGGTCGCGTGCGAATGCAAGCTGGGCGTCGGTCCCGTAACAGCTGATGCTGATGAACGCCGTCGGGCCCTGCGTCGAACCGGACGGGGTCGGTCCTGCGAGGGTCGTCGTCAGGACGTCGACGAGGAACCGCGTCGACGCGATCGCCCAGCCCGCGGGGAGCGAGGATACGCTCGGAACCGCGTACCAGGTGACCGTTCGGCAGGCCTTCGCGTCCGCCTGGCTCGATGTATCAGACCCGCGAAAGAGCACGACCGCGACAGCGCCGACGGCGACCAGGATCGCGACGACGCTCAGGACCGCCGCCACGACGACGGTGCGTCGATATGGGGCGCCCGACTCCACGAGCTCGCGGTCACGTCGGCTCATCGCCGCGACCCGCACACGCGTCGATCACCGACCGGGCGGTCGTTTCGTTGAACCATGCGACTCCTTCGAAATCGGACGGACCGCGCAGCCACGCAATCGTCGGCCCCCGCAGGCCACTGTACCGCGGCACCTCATGCGGCGCTGCCGGCCGCCGGCGGCGCGCGTGCGCACCCTCGTCGCTCGCGATCCCGCCAAATGCGCCGCTCGAGATCCCGCCAACGGCTTCGGAGCCGGATGACGGATCGTAATGACGGCGTCGGTCCTGCCGTCCAGATTCCGATGGACACTTGAGGTAACCGGGCTTCTCAGCCCCGCTGCAGGGATGGACGATGGTTCAGAGCGGACCGTACGAAACGGCGGACACGGGCTGGAGACGGCGATTCAGGATCCTTGCCGGTCTGGAAACAACGGTCCCTGAGGCCAGCTCTGGCGCGGT
>JADGQH010000219.1 GCA_017881985.1 Chloroflexota bacterium
CGCGCTCCTGTCGGCGATCCCGGACCCGGACCCTCGGCACCGCAAGAAGCGGATCATCCTGAAGGGTGACATCCCGTCGCCGGCCAATCCGCCGTCGGGCTGCCGCTTCCATACGCGGTGCTGGCTGCGCGAGCGACTGGGGAACCCCGAGCGCTGCGTGGCGGAGACGCCGGAGCTGCGCGACCTCGCACCCGGGCACGCGGTCGCCTGCCATTTCGCGGAGGACGTCTCCGCCGAGAACATCGCCCTGGCGGCCCGGTCCTCGTCCATCTGATCGGAGATCCAGCCGCGCGGCTGCGCATTCGCCGCGCGGTGAGCGGGCGGGGTGGCGCGAAGTTTCCCGGCGTCACCTTCGCCGACGCGGCACGGACGTTCGAACCCAAGCGGAACCTGGACAGCTGGGTCGTCGCCTTATGACGGCACGCGGCGCATCTCGAGGCCATCAGGGCACAATGGGCTCATCGTGTCCCGAGGGGTGAGTATCATGCTCGGGTCAATGGACCACCGACCGATGCCTGCGGACATCTCGGCGGGATCGACGTAGGAGGAGACCAAACATGTTGCGTGCCCGAACAGGGTCACTGCTCGCCGCTGCTGCGATCGTGTTCGCGGCGTGCGGCGGCTCGGCGACGCCGTCGCCCAGCGCCGCGCCATCTCAGCAGGCCTCGCCAAGCGCGGCGGCCGCGTCCGCGGCGCCTTCGCCCTCAGCGGCTGCCAGCGCCGCGGGCACCGGCGGTACGCTCGTCGTCGGGCTCGACGGCGACATGGTGTTCGCCGATCCCTCGCTCGTGAGCGACGGGAACTCGCTGTACGTCGCCAACCAGGTGGTCGAGGGCCTCGTGGGCCTGACGCCTGGCACGATCGGCGACGTCATCCCCGTCCTTGCCGCCAGCCTGCCGAAGATCAGCGCTGACGGGAAGACCTACACGTTCACGCTCCGGACCGGGATCAAGTTCCACGACGGATCCGACTTCAACGCGGCCGCCGTCAAGTTCAACTACGACCGCTGGAAGGCATACGCGAAGGGCGACCTCCAGGACAACGCCTATTACTATGGCGCGGTCTTCGGCGGTTTCGGCGACGCCTCGAATCTCGCCTCGGTCGATGCGCCCGACGCGACGACGGTCGTCTTCAACTTCAAGACGCCGCAGAGCAACTTCCTCGTCAGCCAGACCCTCGCGGTGTTCGGGATCCAGAGCCCGACCGCCCTCCAGAAGGACAAGGCCGACACAACGCCTCTCAAGGACAACAAGTACGCCCAGGGTCAGGGCGAGAGCATGGTCGGCACCGGGCCGTTCATGTTCAAGGATTGGGTGACCGGCGACCATGTGACGGTTGTCAAGAACCCCAACTACTGGGACACGGCGCACGCCGCACAGCTGGATCAGATCACGTTCCAAGCCAACCTCAAGGACTCCACGGCCAAGCTCCAGGCCCTCCAGGCGGGCGGCATCGACCTGGCGGAGACCATCTCTCCCGCCGACGTCGCCACCGCCAAGAGCAGCGGCCTCCAGATCGTCGACCGCGGTCAGTCATGCAACACGGGCTACCTGGGCATGAACCAGAGCCTGCAGAGCGCGTCCGGCGGCGCGGCCACGCCGACCATCTACGCCAACAAGGACGTCCGGTTCGCGGTCGCCGAGGCCCTCAACAAGCAGGGATACATCGACGCCTTCTATGCCGGTGCGGCCAAGGCCCCCCAGAGCTGGCTGCCGGCCGGCACGACCGGCTACAAGGCCGAGAACATGCCCGCCTTTGACGTCAATGCCGCGAAGGCGTCGCTCGCCAAGGCCGGCCTGTCCGCCGACAAGCTCAAGATCGACCTCTACTACCCATCCAACGTGGTCCGTCCGTACATGCCCGACCCGAAGAGCCTTGCGCAGGCGATCGCCGGCGACCTGCAGGCTATCGGCTTCACCGTCGCCCTCAAGACCGAGGACTGGCACGGCGGCTACGTCAGCCATGCCACGGGCGGCAACTTCCCGTTGTTCCTGTTCGGCTGGACCTGCGACTGGGCCGGCGCTGACAACTTCCTCTACACGGCCTGGTTCGGCTGGCAGAATGGCAAGCCCAACCTCCAGTTCGGCTGGAACAATCCCCAGGTCAACACACTGATGACCCAGGCGCTGCAGGCGACGTCTCCCGACGCGGCCAACGCGCTCTGGGCCCAGGTCCAGGACCTCGCGGTCCAGGACATGCCAACCGTGCCGATCGTGAACTCCACACCACCGGGCGCGTACGTCTCCAAGGTCCACGGCTTCGTGGGCGCCGGTAACCAGACCGAGCTCTTCAACTCCGTCTCGATCCAGCCCTAGAGCCGGCGGGCGACTCGCCCGTCCTCACGCATCGAGCGCGAGCCCCCCGAGGTCCCGGACCTCGGGGGGCTCGTCGAAGAGGGATGCCGTCGTCTCGTGCTCAGGTTCATCGTCCGGCGAGTGATCGGGGCCATCCCGGTCCTCTTCGGGCTCTCCATCATCCTGTTCCTGTTCCTGCGGCTGCTTCCGGGCGATCCCGCGGAGGCCATCCTGGGACAGCACGCCACGCCGGAGTTGACTGCCCAGATCCGGACCACGCTCGGGCTTGACCAGCCGCTCTACGTCCAGTACGTCAACTACCTCGTGCGGCTCCTGCATGGCGACTTCGGGTCGAGCTTCGTCGATGGAAAGTCGGTCGCCGACACGTTCCTCGTCCGTTTTCCGGGCACGATCGAGCTGACGATCGGGGCCCTGATCTTCGCCGTCGGCCTCGGCATCCCGCTGGGCCGCCTGGCGGCGCGCCACCCCAACGGCTGGGTGGACGGCATCGTCACCGTGGTGTCGCTCTTCGGGATCTCGATCCCGATCTTCGTCCTCGGCTACACGCTCGTGTTCGTGTTCGGGGTGCAGCTCCACTGGCTGCCTGCACTCGGGCAGAGCGACCCGCGCCTCGGGATCCCGCAAGTCACGCACTTCGCGGTCATCGACGCGCTGCTCACGGGGCGCCCGAACGCGATCATCGACTCGTTTTCGCACCTGGTCCTACCGTCGATCGCCCTAGGATCCATCCCGCTGGCGATCGTGACCCGGATCACGCGAGCCTCCGTGATCGACGTCGCCAACGAGGACTACGTCCGGACCGCGCGCGCCAAGGGTCTCGCCGAGCGCCGCGTCGACGACCGGCACATCATGCGCAACGCCTGGCTGCCCGTCGCGACGGTGATCGGCCTCCAAGTGGGCGGCCTGCTCGCGGGCGCCGTCCTCACCGAGACGGTCTTCTCATGGAACGGGGTCGGCTCCTGGGTGGTGAGCGCGATCCAGAACCACGACTACATCGTGGTCCAGTCTCTCATCCTCATCTTTGCCACGATCTTCCTGTTCGTGAACCTGATCGTGGACATCAGCTACGCGTTCCTGAACCCCCGGATCCGGTACAGCTGACGTGAGCCAACCGATCGCAATCGTCACGCGGCCCACGGCGCGCGCGAGCCGCGGGCTGTGGCGGGACGCATTCCGTCGGCTCATGCGCAACGGGCCGGCGCTGGTCGGCGCCGTGTGCATCGCGATCTTCGTCGCGGCCGCGGTCCTCGCGTCGGTCATCGCTCCCTACGATCCAACGCTCGGCGTCCTCGCCGACGGCAAGCAGGGTCCCAGCCTGGCCCACCTCATGGGCACGGACCTGCTGGGCCGCGACGAGTTCTCGCGCGTGCTCTACGGCGCCCGAATCAGCCTGACCGTGGGCGTTGTCGCCGTCTTCTTCGGGCTCGCCTTCGGGTCCGTCGTCGGTGCGGTTGCCGGCGGGGCGGGAGGAAAGGTCGATGCGGTGCTCATGCGCGTGACCGATGTGCTCCTGGCCATCCCTGGCATCCTGCTCGCGATCGGGATCGTCGCCTGGCTCGGTCACGGACAGCTGCAGATCATGCTGGCGGTCGGCATCTCGTATGCGCCGATCTTCGCCAGGCTGCTGCGCGGCACCCTCCTCGCCCTGCGCGAGGCGGACTTCGCGACCGCGGCCCGTGCGGAGGGAGCGACGCCGGCACGCATCCTGTTGCGTCACCTGATGCCGAACGCGCTCACCCCGCTCATCGTCCAGGCGACCCTGGCCCTGGCCACGGCGATCATCGACGTTGCCGGGCTCGGGTTCCTGGGGCTGGGACCGGGCGATCCGCGCGTCGCGGAATGGGGCGAGATGCTGACCGACTCGGCGCGTTTCCTTCAGTCCGCTCCCTACCTGATCTTCTTCCCCGGCGCAGCGATCGTGCTCAGCGCAATCGGTTTCAACCTGCTCGGCGATGGGCTACGCGAGGCCATCGACCCGCGCCTGAAGCGATAGGCGACGATGCTGCTCTCTGTTCGCGACCTGATCGTCCGCTTCCGAACGCACGATGGCACCGTGTATGCGGTGAACGGCGTCTCGTTCGACCTCGAGGAAGGTGAGACCCTCGGCCTTGTCGGTGAGTCCGGCTGTGGCAAGAGCGTGACCAACCTCGCCGTGATGCGGCTGCTCCCGCAGCCGGCAGGGCACATCGAAAACGGCCAGGTCCTGTTCAACACCGAGGACCTGACCAAGCTCCCGGAAGCCTCGATGAGGGAGCTCCGGGGACGTGATATCGCGATGATCTTCCAGGACCCAATGACGAGCCTGAACCCGGTCCTCACGATCGAGGAGCAGATGGTTGAGACCATCCAGGCGCACCGGCGGGTCAGCAGCGTGGACGCACGGGCCCGAGCGATAGAGCTCCTCGGGATGGTTGGCATTGCGGAGCCCGCCGGCCGGCTGCGGAACTACCCGCACCAGTTCAGCGGCGGGATGCGGCAGCGGGTCATGATCGCGATGGCGCTGGCCCTGGAACCGCAGCTCCTGATCGCGGACGAGCCGACCACAGCGCTCGACGTCACGATCCAGGCGCAGGTGCTCGAGCTGCTCCAGCGCCTCACGAAGGAGCGAGGGACCGCCGTCATCCTCATCACCCATGACCTCGGCGTGGTGGCGGGCATGACCGGCCGGATCAACGTCATGTACGCGGGGTTCATCGTCGAGGCGGCGACGACGCCCGAGCTGTTCGCCAAGCCCCGGCACCCGTACACCGTCGGGCTGCTCCACTCGATCCCGCGCGTTGATGCCGGCCCCGAGGAGGCGCTGATCCCGATCGAGGGCGTGCCGCCGGATCTCCGGGTCTCCCCCGTGGGCTGCCCGTTCGCGCCTCGCTGCGCGTGGCGGTTGGCTCGCTGCTGGACCGAGAACCCCTCGCTCGGCCCGCTTGAGCCGGGCACGACCGTGCGGACCTCCGGACCCGAGGCGACCCATCGCGTGGCGTGCTGGAACCCGCCGACGGCGGACGAAGCGGCGGCGGGCGCGCCGCAACGACCCGGCTTCGCGCCAGCGGAGCCCCCCGAGGCCGCAGGACGCGCGGCTGCGGGACCGGGCGCGAATCGGCTCGCCGCCTCGCCGGAATCGGGGCGCGACCGATGAGCCCGACGGACGCGGTGAGCCCGGTCGCGAGCCCGGCCGACGCGGAGGCG
>JADGQH010000220.1 GCA_017881985.1 Chloroflexota bacterium
ACGAGATAGCCGAGAGTGCGCCGCGTCAGGAACCGGCTCACCGTGCCGCCTCCGCGGGCACCCCTCGTGGGTCCCTCCATCTGCCGCTGCTCGCCACGCTCTCTCCATGCACCGGGGGACGGCCGGACGGCCGCGCTCTACCCGGATCAGTCTTCGAAGGTCGCCAGGAACCTGCTGATGAGCTGGTAAACCGCCCGGGCGCCTGCCCCGAGCCCGACGAAGAGCCCGACGAGGACGAAGATCGGCAACGTTCGCAGCTGCTGGTCGATCCAGTAGCCGCCCAGCACGCCCACCAGGACCGTCACGAGGAGTACGAGGCCGATCTCGGAGAAGAGTGCGAAGTAACCCCAGGCCCGGTCGGGCACGGCGATTCGGCTCCCTGGCGAGGCCGCGCGAGTATAGCAATGGGGGCGTCAGGCGGGCAAACGACCCCCTGCACCCGGCTCGGCCCGCGCGGCCCCGAGCGCCTCCGCGGAACCCGACGCGATGACCGTCTCGCCGCCCACGAGCCGCCGGTCGCCGGGCGGGTTCGCGGCATACCGATCGTCCGCGCCCAGGATGGCGAGCACGAAGAGCCCGCGCCCGCGGAGCTCCCCGACGGTCGCCCCCTCGAGCGGCCCGCCAGCCCGCGCATGGAGCTCCTCGATGCTGAACGAGAGCTCGCCGTGCGAGAGCGCGGCGTCAAGGAAGTCGACGACCCGCGGCCGCACCGCCAGCTCGGCGATGCGCCGGCCGGCCATCGTGTACGGCGACACGATCCGGTCGGCGCCGGCGCGAGCCAGCTTCTCCTCGGCTGCCGGCGTGCTGGCCCTGCCGACCACGAAGAGGCCGGGGTTGAGCGCGCGGGCCGAGAGGATCACGTACACGTTCTGGGCGTCGGAATCGATCGTGGCGACGAGGCCCTTCGCGCGCGTGATCCCGCCGGCGCGAAGCGTGGCGTCGTCCGTCGCGTCGCCCTCCACCACGAGGTAACCGTCGTCGCGGGCGTGCTTGAGCGACTCGGGGTTGGCGTCGATGACCACGAACCGTTCGCCGTCATGCACCAGCTCGTGGGCGACGGTGGATCCGACCCGGCCGTAGCCGCACAGGACGAAGTGATCGCGGAGCTCGTCCACCTGGCGTGTCATGCGTCGTCCGACCCTCCGTCCACTCGTCGCCTCGATCACGAGGTACTCAGTCACGAGGCCCACGCTCCCAAAGATGAGGATGACCCCGAAGCCGGTGACCAGCATGGTCCACAGCCGGCCACCATCGTCAAGCTCGCGGACCTCGCGGAATCCCGCCGTCGTGACGCTGATCACGGTCATGTAGAGCGCGTCGGAAAGGTTCCAGCCCTCCAGGAGCATGTAGCCTGCCGTCCCGATCGCGAGGGCCGCGCCCACGATCGCCAGCCACACCCGGAGGCCCGGCGCCTCGACGAGCGCGATGACCGCGTCGAGCGCCCACGACTCCTGCCGCGACCGCTTCACGAGTGCTCCTCACGGCGAGCCCGTCCGGGCGGGGTGGGCTGGGCCCACCCGGGGTGGACCGGGCACAAAGCGTAGCGCGCGTCAGGCGGCGCCGTCCCCCCCTGCCGCGCGGCTGAGCAGGTACAGCCCGAGCCCGAAGATCACGAAGACGCCCAGGAATGCGTACATCTGGCCCGTGCCTGAGAGGACGAGCGAGAGCACGGCGAGCGCGATGCACACCGCGTAGATGACGAGCACCGTCTGGCCGTGGGAGAGGCCAAGGTCCAGGAGCCGGTGGTGGATGTGCCCGCGATCCGGCGAGAACGGCGACCGGCCCTCCGAGAGGCGCCGGACGATGATCCAGAACGTGTCGATGACCGGGACGCCCAGGACCAGGAGGGCGACGGCGACCTTGGCGCTCCCGAGGATGGCGAGCAGCGCCAGGACGTAGCCGATCATCATCACGCCGCTCGTCCCGAGGAAGATCGAGGCGGGGTGGAGGTTCCAGCGCAGGAAGCCGAGGAGGGCGCCGGCCAGCGCGAAGCAGAAGAGCGCGATGGCCGGCTGGTCGATCGGGCCGGTCAGGCTGATCGTCCCCAGCGTGAGCGCGGCGATCAGGGCAACGCCCGACGAGAGCCCGTCGAGCCCGTCGATGAAGTTGATGCTGTTGATCATCCCCAGGACCCAGAGCACCGCGAAGGCCGCCCCGAAGACTCCGCCGAGGCGGATGAAGCCCGGCCCGAACGGGTTCGCGAGCAGGGTCACGGTGATGCCCAGCCCCACAGCGACGCCCGCCACGACGAGCTGTCCGGCGAGCTGCCAGCGGGCGCGCAGGTCGAACCAGTCGTCCAGGCTGCCGATCAGGGCCGCCAGCGCCGCTCCTCCGATCAGCGCGACGATCTCGCTGGCGCCGGGCGCGTCCGTCGAGGGCCAGATCCCGAAGCGGGCGTCGGCCACGAGCAGGCCGAGCGCGGTGATCACGAACGCCGCGGCGACCGCGATGCCGCCGCCGCGCGGGACCGGCGACGTGTTGACGCGGCGCTCCTCGGGCCGGTCCAGGACGTCGAACCGGTGGGCGATCCGGCGGACGATCGGGGTGAGGACGAGGGCGAGGATCGCGGCGGTCGCAAACGCGGCGAGGGCCGGACCCGCGATGCCCTCGCTCACCGGGTCATGCTTCGGGCAACCCCGGGACGGGGAACCGCCCGCAGATGTCGCGAACCTCCGCGGCGATCTTCGCCTGCTCGGCCGGCTCGTCCCGGGAGGTGAGCGATGCCACGATGAGCCGGCCGATCTCGCGCATCTCGGCGGCGCCGAACCCGCGGGTCGTGACGGCCGGGGTCCCGATCCGGATCCCCGAGGCGATGTTGGGCGGATTCGCGTCGAACGGGATGGCGTTCTTGTTGACTGTGATCCCGACGTTGTCGAGCAGACGCTCCGCCTCCCGGCCCGTCGCCCCGAACGGCGTCACGTCGACGCTCATCAGGTGGGTGTCCGTCCCGCCGGTGATGAGCCGGCCGCCGCGGGCGCCGATCGCCTCCGCGAGAACGCGCGCGTTCTCGACGGTCCGGCGCTGATCCTCCCGGAACTCGGGGGTGGCGGCCAGGCGCAGGGCGACCGCCTTCGCGGCGATCACGTGCATCAGGGGTCCGCCCTGGATTCCCGGGAAGACCGCCTTGTCCACCTGCTTGGCGAGCTCGGCCGTCGAGAAGATGAGGCCGCCCCGCGGGCCCCGGAGCGTCTTGTGGGTCGTCGTCGTGACCAGGTCCGCGTGCGGGAAGGGCGATGGGTGCACCCCTGCGGCGACGAGCCCCGCGATGTGCGCCATGTCGACGAGGAGATACGCCCCCACGCCGTGGGCGATCGCCGCGAAGCGCTCGAAGTCGAGGATCCGCGAGTAGGAGCTTGCGCCGGCGATGACGAGCTTGGGTCGGACCTCCGCGGCCTGCCGCTCCAGCAGGGCATAGTCGATCAGGTTCGACTCGGGGTCGACGCCGTATGCGTGGACCTCGAACCACTTGCCGCTGACGTTGACGGGCGAGCCGTGGGTCAGGTGGCCGCCGTGGGCCAGGCTCATCCCGAGGATTCGGTCGCCCGGCGAGAGCACGGCGTAGAACGCGGCGAGGTTCGCGGGGGCGCCGGCATGGGGCTGGACGTTGACGTGCTCCGCGCCCGGGAAGAGGGACAGGGCGCGATCCTGGGCGAGCCGCTCCACGACGTCCACGTACTCGCAACCGCCGTAGTACCGCCGGCCCGGAAGGCCCTCGGCGTACTTGTTCGTGAGCCAGGAGCCCTGGGCTTCCATGACCGCGGCGAACGTGTAGTTCTCGCTCGCGATCAGCTCGATCTTCCAGCGCTGGCGGTCCGCCTCGCCGCGCATCGCGGACCAGATCTCGGGGTCCAGCTCGGCGACCGTCGCCCACGCAGCTTGCGAGGCGTCCGTCACGCTCATCCCGACTCCCTTCCGGTCGCCCCCGGTCGCCGCCTCCGCCGGCGACGCTCGACCTGTCCGGCATCCGCCGGCCGGCGCATTCGTGCCATTGTCACCCAACCACCCGCGAGGCGTCCGGATGCATCCGTGAGAAGAGCGTCACGGCGCCACGGGAACAGCGTCACTGCGTGGCCGCGTGGCTTCGTCGGCCGCCGCCGCGACCGCCGAGCACGTACGTCTCGATGACCTGGGCCGCACCGTCGTCCTCGAAGGGCGGGGCCACCAGGCGGGCCGCGGCCCGGAGCTCCGACGGGCCGTGCGGCATCGCGACACCAAACCCCACCTCGGCGATCATCTCCAGGTCGTTGAGCTGGTCGCCGATGGCGAGCGCGTCGCGCAAGTCCACGCCCAGGCGGCGCGCGAGCCAGCCGACGGCCGCCCCCTTGCTGACCCCGGGCGCCACGAACTCGAGGAACATCGGGTGGCTGACGGTGGCCAGCGCGCGTCCCTCGAAGTCGGCCCGGGCGGCGGGCAGGAGACGGGTCGGGTCAGGCGGGTTTCCCACCGAGACCACCTTCGTCACCGGGTGAGTCACCCACGCATCGAGGTCCGGCACGACCGCGACCCGGCCCAGGTTGAACCGGGCGTACTCGGCGGCGCGGGAGTGGCCGGTGGGAATCACCAGCTTCTCGAGGTGGTTGAGATGCGGGTCGAGCCCCTTGCCCCGGCACCAGGCCAGCGCGTCGAGGACGACCGCGGCCGGCAGCGGCCGGTGGAGGAGCAGTCGACCGAGGCCGGCGTGGCCCGCGGCGGGCATCTCGCGGATCAGGGCACCCTGCATCCCCACGATCGGGACGCGGAGCCCGAGCTCGCGCGCATAGGGGAGCGCGGAGCTGGTCATCCGCCCGGTCACGATCGCGACCGCAACGCCCGCCTCCACGGCCGCACGCACGGCCGCGACGGTCCTCGGCCGGATCCGCAGGTCGTCGCCGACCAGGGTGCCGTCGAGGTCGAGGGCCACCAGCCGGATCCGGCGCCGCCGGCCCCCCGTCACGGGCACCGGCCTCGTCACGCCTCGGACGCGGGGCGCGTGGCAGGCGCGACCCGGGCGATCCGCGGGAGCCCGGCGAGGTCCGCCACGACCTCGCAGCCCCAGCCCGGCAGGAGGGACGCGACGGCTGCCGCGATGAGGTCGGCCTGGTCGGCGCCGATCTCCAGGAGGGCGAGGCCGGCCGTGTCGAGCCTGGCGGGCAGCAGCGCCAGCAGGCGCCGGATGGTGTCGAGCCCGTCGGGTCCCCCGTCGAGCGCCTCGCGAGGCTCGAACCCGATGGGGGCGGGCAGGCCGGCGAGGTCGGCCGTGCGGATGTAGGGCAGGTTCGCGCACACGAGGTCGAAGCGCTCTGGCGTGCGCAGCAGACCCGCCTCCACGCCCGCGGTGAGCAGCAGGTCGGCCACGCCGATCCCCACGTGGTCGGCCACGCCGTGCGCGACCGCGTTCTCGGCCGCAAGCGCGGCCGCCCCGGCCGAGCGGTCGGACGCGACGATCTCCACCTCGCTGGCCATGCCACGGCGCCGGAGCGCGGCCGCGATCGCGACCGCGATGGCGCCGCTCC
>JADGQH010000221.1 GCA_017881985.1 Chloroflexota bacterium
ATCCGACCTGGAAGGCTCATGGGTCCTCCCGCTCCTCGTCTACGCGACGGCGATCTACGGTGGGTACTTCGGCGCTGCCCAGAGCGTCATCCTCATCGCGATCCTCGCCGTGTTCATCCCGGATGACCTCCAGCGGCTCAACGGGCTGAAGAACGTGCTCGCGTTCACGGTCAACGGCGTGGCCGCCGTCCTGTTCATCGCCGTTGCCCAGGTGGCGTGGGAGCCCGCGGTCCTCATCGCAGCCGGCTCGATCATGGGAGGTCAGGTCGGAGCGATCGTCGGGCGCCGACTGTCGCCGACGCTCTTTCGCGGGTTGATCATCGTGGTCGGCACGGTCGTGGGCGTCCGCCTACTCATCGGCTGATCATCCATTCCGCCTGCATACCACTCGAGCGCGTCGGACGATTTGCCGACTGCGCCCTCGAGTCCGTCCGGGGGCGCCATAGTGACGCAGCCACCATCGGCAACGTCTGCGGCATGAGCCGCGAAGGGCGGCCGTGCGGCCAGAGTCCAGACCACCCGAACGGCCTGCCGGTCGCGAGCTTCCACCCGGTCGACGAGCAGCGCGACGACCTCCTGCACGGCCGCCGAGGTCGTCTCGGCGAAGTCAGGATCCGCCGACGGCGAGGCCAGCGGCCGGCGGTTCGCGGGAACTGGACCAGTCAGGCGTTATGAGGCGCTAGCAGGGGGCCAAGCGTCTGCATCAGGTCCGGCGTGGTGATCGGGTCATCTTCTGTGATCTTGCCGTTGGCGAGCCCGTAGTAGGTGAGACCCCGGCCCGAGATCTTCTCCCCACTGGCGAGTGTGTACGCCCACGTGAAGCGTGCGACGACGGCATCCCCTTCGGCGACCAGATCGGCGATCTTGAACTCACGACCGGGTATGGCCGCAGCCATCCCAGCCAACGTCGCTTTGAAGCCCGCGACGTCCATGCCCCCCATCGCACGGTTCACGTAGTTCGGGGCAAACAGCTCGTCGATCACATCGACGTTGCCACCATCGAGTGTCTCCGTGATGAAGCGACGGACGACGGCCTTGTTCTGCTCAGTAGACATCTCAGAGCCCCCCGTGACCCTTCTAGGCGCGATCACGCCCTGCCCGGAGGGTCGGTCTCGCCATTGGCCCAGCACGACGGTCTGGCGACCGGATCGGTCGCCGCGCTGGTGGGACCTCGCGGTCCGCGGCCACCCTCGGATCGGCGGAGTATGCGTGTCCTGCGAGAGAAGCGCAGCGGGTCAGTGGATTGTCGCGGGAGACGAGACCCGCCGCCGGTCGTCGGCTTCGCTCGTTTGCCGACGCGCTCTCCGAGGCGCGGTGGAGGTAGCTCCGAACGTTGGCCACGGGCATCAGCAGGATTGGTGATGGTGCGTCGGGGCCAACCCGCACGGCGGGTGAGTACCTCAGCCCCTCGCCAGGATCGTCAACGTGCCACGCTCAGGCAGGCGAATTCAGAACAGCGCGCCCAGCACGTTCGTGTATATGAAGTAGAAGCTAACGCTCGCGATGGCCGAGAGAGCCAGCATCAAGGCGATCCCGGGCCCGTTTCGAAGGCGGACGGCCGCGACGATCACGAGGCCGAAGCCGACAGCGACCTCGCCGATCCAGTAGCCCACGGACGTGGTCGCCGCCACCACGGTGAGGCCATACAATCCCTCGCCCAGCAGGATGCCGGCGATGGGAGCGACCCCGGCCGCAGCACGGAGCGGGTTCGGCCCCCGCAGCCACGCAGCGCCGACGCCCAGGGCGGGCCCGGCGATGGCTGCCGCAACGCCCCAGCGGACGAACATCGAGGTCCCGAGCGTGTAGCCGCGGAATTCGGTCGCGAGCGCGTAGCCCGCGAGCATGGCGACGAGCGATCCGAACCCGACCAGGGCGGCCTGTCGCGGGTCCCGTTCGAGCAGCGCGAGGGCGAAGGCGCAGAGGCACCATGAGCCGGACGAGTTGCTCAGGGGCGCCAGCCATTCTGGCAGCGACCCTTGCCCGACGGAGGTGACGAGGCCGATCGCAAGCCCCGCTCCGACTGCGACGAGCAGCATCCGGGTCGAGCTGGCGTTCCCACGCGCGGAGAGACGCGAAACGGCGCCGAGCGTGGCAGGGGCTCGGTCGGGCATCACGGAGGCGATACTACCCGGGACCCAACGAACCATCGCGCCCTGCGCCTCGCAACCCGCTCCGTCTCTTTCGCACGGCCGGCGGCGGACCCGCGGTCAGACTTCCGCCTGGGCCTCGATGGCGGACAGCCTCGTGCGCGTGACGCTGTCCGCCATCGGGTCAGGGTCGCCGCGCTCGCCGGGCCCAGGCGGTTGGGACCCAGCGCCGCTCGATCCGGGCGCGCAGGATCGCCACGATCTCGTCGGGCGGCGTCTCGCGCGGGGAACGATGCGGCCTCCAGCGACAGTCCTCGAGCCCGGCCAGCCTTCGGTCCGTCCCCGTCCTGAACGATGGCTGGTGACGGCGAGGCTCGAGGCTCGTCGGCGGATGGAGCCAGGCCGGCTCAGCGAGGCCGAACAGGCGCGCCTGGCCCGCTAGCGCCAACCGAGCTCCGGGGCCACGTATCTGAGGATGCTCTCGATGGCGTGGGCGTTGTACTCGACGCCGAGCTGGTTCGGAACGGTGAGCAGGAGCGTGTCCGCAGCCTGGATCGCCGTGTCTCCGGCGAGCTCCTTGACGAGGACGTCGGGCTCCGCGGCGTACGACCGCCCGAAGATCGCCTTGGTCTGCGCGTCGAGGTAGCCGACCTGGTCCGACGCCTGATTGCCCCGCCCGAAGTACGCCCGGTCACGGTCGTCCACCAGCGCGAAGATGCTGCGGCTGACCGACACCCGCGGCTCACGTGGGTACCCAGCCGCGGTCCACGCGTCGCGGAACCGGCGGATCTGCTCCGCCTGGAGTTCGTGGAACGGAACGCCTGCGTCCTCGGTCAGCAGCGTCGACGACATCAGGTTCATGCCCTGTTGCCCGGCCCACTCCGCGGTTGCGCGTGATCCGGCACCCCACCAGATGCGGTCGCGGAGACCGGGCGAATGCGGCTCGGGGCGAAGCAATCCCGGCGGGTTCGGGAACATCGGAGTGGGGTTGGGCTTGGCGAACCCGGCCCCGGAGAGAGCCTGGAGGAAGACCTGCGTGTGCTGGCGGGCCATGTCGGCGTCGGTCGCGCCCTCGGGTGGCACGTAGCCGAAGTGGCGGAAGCCGTCGATGACCTGCTCGGGGGAGCCGCGGCTGATCCCGAGCTGGAGGCGACCGCCGGCAATCAGGTCGGCGGCGCCGGCATCTTCGACCATGTACAGCGGGTTCTCGTAGCGCATGTCAATGACGGCCGTCCCGATCTCGATGCGCTTGGTGCGCGCGCCGATTGCCGCCAGGAGCGGGAACGGCGACGCAAGCTGCTGAGCGAAGTGGTGGACGCGAAAGTAGGCACCGTCGGCCCCCAGGTCCTCGACCGCCTCGGCGAGCTCGATCGACTGGATCAATGCGTCCGAACCCGACCGGACCTGCGTGTGCGGCGACGTGGACCAGTGGCCGAATGACAGGAATCCGATCTTCTTCACGCGCCGAGTCTAGGGCCTATGCCTACCCGCAGCAGCCGGACGGGTTGCGCGCGCGACGCGGGAGGCGACCTTCGAGTACGCTCGCGGCGAGCATGGCGTACGACATCGAGGTACTGACGGCCGCCCCGATGCTCCTCGCCGCCGTGCGCCGGCAGGTCCCGGCCGGCAGCGTGGCCGCGGCCTGGCGGCCGGCGCTCGACCTGGTGTGGGCGTTCGTGCGCCGGCAGGAAGGCCTGTGGTCAGGCGGCCACAACGTCTTTGTCTACCATCACCCGGTGCGACCGGGCGCCCCGATGACGGTCGACTTCGGGGTCCACGTAGCGAACCCGTTCGAGGGCGACGGCGTCGTCCAGCCTGTCCAGACCCCGGCCGGGCGGATCCTGTCCACGCGACACGTCGGGCCGATCGATCGGCTGGGAGAGGCCCACGCGGCGATCGAGGCCTGGCGCACCCAGCACGGTGGCGTGTTCGCCGGTGTGTCATGGGAGGTGTACGGCGACTGGGGCGAAGACCCCGCCGCCTTCGCGGTGTGGGTGTCCTACCTGCTGGGATGAGCCGCCAAGGCCGGGAATGTCTCCAGCGGCGCCAGTCCCACGGCTCAGCCGAGGGCGGCGAGCAGTGCCCCGTCCAGATCGGCCCAGAGATCCTCGACGTTCTCGATGCCGACCGACAGGCGGCAAAGGGTCGGGCCGACGATCGAGGCGTCGCCGGTATATCGCGCGCGACGCTCGATGAGCGATTCGACCCCCCCGAGGCTGGTTGCGTGCGTCAGCAGCCGCAGACGAGCGAGGAACGCCTCCGTCTGCTCGACGGTGCCGGCAACGTCGAAGGACAGCATCGACCCCGACCCGTTCGGCAGCACCCGTAGCGCGCGCTCGTGCTGCGGATCGCCGGGCAGGCCCGGGTAGTTGACCGTCGACACGTGCGGGTGTGACGCCAGGCGGCGGGCGAGCTCGACCGCCGATGCCTCGGCCCGGTCGAGCCGGACGGCGAGGGTGCGCAGCCCGCGCAGCGCCAGGAAGGCTTCGAGGGCTCCAGGGATCGCGCCGTGGTCGTGGCGGTGCGCCACCAGGGAATCCGCGTGGGTGTCAGCCCGGCACACCGCCGCGCCCAGCAGCAGGTCCGAGTGGCCGGCGATGAGCTTCGTCGCACTGTGCACGACGATGTCCGCGCCGAGGTCGAGCGGGCGCTGGCGCAGCGGCGTCGCGAACGTTGCGTCCACCACGGTGATCGCGCCGCGCTCGCGCGCGCCCGCGGCGATCGCGGGGACGTCGGCGACCACCATGAGCGGGTTGGCGATGGACTCCACCCATACCATGTCCGCCCCGTCTGCCGCGGCGAGGAGGGCGGCGCTGTCGTCCGCAGGGGTCTTGCGGACATGGAGGCGGCCGCGCGCCTCCATCCGTTCGAAGATGTTCCGCACGCCGTAGTACGTCACCGACGACAGCACCACGGTTCCATCCGCCGGCACGAGATCGGCGATCGCGCTGGCCACGGCCAGGCCCGACGCGAACGTCACCGCCCGGCCGCCGTCGAGCGCGCCGAGCGCGGTTTCGAGCGCGCTCCACCCTGCGTTGCCGTCCCGGCCGTACTCGATGTTGGCATCGTGGACGTACGTCGAGCTCAGCGTGATCGGCTCGTTCATGGGGGCACCCGGCAGGCGCGCGGGCCGGCCTGCCTGCACGGCAACGGTGTCAGCGAGCCACTCCGGGTCCAGTGTCAGCGCGGCGGCGTACCGCGACTCGTCCATGCGTGGCTCTCCTTCAGGCGCGGCGTGCGGTGAGGACGCGACTCGTCGTCTCGACGGCCCGGTCCAGGTCGCGAAGGCTACATCGCCGGGCTCGCATGGGCGGTCCTGGCCAT